>JBOICL010000479.1:0-3384 GCA_050740055.1 Stenotrophobium sp. | reverse complement strand
GGCGAAGATCGACAGCAGGATCGTCCACGCGCGCAAGCCGCCGCGCTTCTCGGTGATCGCCTGCGCGTGGATCAGCGCCGCACCGACCAGCCATGGCATGAAGCTGGCGTTCTCCACCGGATCCCAGAACCACCAGCCACCCCAGCCCAGTTCGTTATAGGCCCACCAGGAACCCAGCGTGATGCCCAGCGTCAGGAACATCCACGCGGTGGTTGTCCACGGCCTCGTCCAGCGTGCCCACGCGGCATCCATGCGGCCCGTGATCAGCGCGGCGATGGCGAAGGCGAAGGCCACGGAGAATCCGACATAGCCCATATAGAGCATTGGCGGATGCACCACGAATCCAGGGTCCTGCAACAACGGGTTGAGGTCCTGTCCATCCGCCGGCACCGGGAACAGGCGGTCAAAGGGATTGGAGGTGAGCAGCATGAACAGCAGGAAGCCGATGCTGACCGCACCGAGCACTGCAATGGCGGTCGCGGTGACATCCGCAGGCAGGCGCCGGTTGAACGTTGCCACCGCAAGCGTCCAGCCGGACAGGATCGTCACCCACAACAGCAGCGAACCTTCGTGCGCGCCCCACACGGCGGTGAGGCGGTATATCAGCGGCAGGTCGGAATGCGAATTGGCGGCGACATAGGCCACCGAATAATCCTTGCTGACGAAACACCAGGTCAGGCAGATGTAGGCGGTGATGACCATCAGGAACTGCGCCTGCGCCGCAGAGGTCGCGACCGCCATCGCGCGGCCATCGCGCCGCCAGACGCCATAGGCCGGCACCAGCACCTGCATCGCCGCGATACCCAGGGCGAGAATCAGCGCGAAGTGGCCGAGTTCTGGGATCATGAGCGCGTTACCGTTTGCGTCACCGACTTGAATGGCATGCAGGAATGGCTGCCGTCCTTGTCCTTGAGCGCACTCGCCAGCTGCGGCGGCATGTAGTTCGCATCGTGCTTGGCCAGCACTTCGCTAGCGACGAACACGTGATCGCCATTGAGTTCGCCGGTGGCGACGATGCCCTGCCCCTCGTGGAACAGGTCCGGCAGGATGCCGTTGTAGCGCACCTGGATGGACTTGCTGCAATCCCGCAGCGTGAACTGCACCAGCAGGCTCGTACGATCGCCCGAGCGCCGCACGCTGCCGGGCTCCACCAGTCCACCCAGGCGCAGTTGCGCGCCTTCAGGCACATTGCCGGCGAGCAGGTCGCTGGGTGTGTAGAAATACATCATGTTCTTGCGAAAAGCGGTGAAGCCCAGCGCCGCCGCGGCCGCCAGCCCGACCAGCAGCGCGGCAATTGCCGTCATGCGTTTCTGACGCTTGGTCATTCTTCCGTGTCCAGTTCCTTGAGGATCGCCGTGCGGCGCCAGCGCGGCGCCAGCAGGTTCCACGCCAGCACCAGCGCGGTCACACCGAAGCTGCTCCAGACGTAGCCCGCGTAGCCGCCCATGTTCAGCCATTCAGACACGAGACGCCCCGATGAGTTCTTTCACCCAGTTAGTGCCGCGTTCGCGCAATAAAAGTTCGTTCTGCACCCGCCGCAGTAACACGTTGCCGGAAAATGCCAGCAGGCCCAGCAGGCAGGCGTACAGCGGCTCGGCCATCTTCGGGCTGATATTTGGCTTGCCGAATTTCAGGATGGTCGCGCCCTGATGCAGGCTGTTCCACCAGTCCACCGAGTAATGCACGATCGGCACATTGATGAAGCCGACGATGGCAAGCAGACCGCAGGCGCGCGCAGCGGCGCGCGGGTTCTCGATCGCCTGGTTGAGGCCGATCACACCGGCGTAGAGGAACAGCAGGATAAGTTCCGAGGTCAGGCGCGCATCCCAGACCCAGTAAGCGCCCCACATCGGCTTGCCCCAGAGCATGCCGGTGACCAGCGCCAGCGCGGTGTAGCTCGCACCAACCGGCGCGGCCGCGACCAGCACGCATTCGGCCAGCTTGATGCGCCAGATCACGGCGACCGCAGCGGCCACCGCCATCAACGTGTACATGGACAGCGACAGGGCCGCCGCGGGCACATGTACGTAGATGATGCGGAAGGCCTCGCCCTGCTGGTAATCCGGTGGCGCGTAGACGAGACCGTCGAAAATTCCCCAGCCGAGCAGCAGCAGTGCGGCCCAGCCAAACCACGGCGCCCAGCGGTCGGCAAAACGGTAAAAAGTGGGCGGCGAAGCCAGCCGGTGAAACCAGGTCCACATGATGGATTGATGTTACTCGAAGGTATTGCGCAGGGCCGCCGCCGAGGCCCAGGGAATCAGGGTCAGGGCCAGCACCAGAACCGCGGCGAGAAAGTATAGCGGAGCCGTGGCGTCGAGGCCGCTCTGGGCGGCACGCACCGCGCCCGCGCCGAAGATCACGACCGGTGCCACCAGCGGCAGCACCAGCAGCGGCAGCAGCACGCCCGCACGCGGCAGGCCCACGGTCAGCGCGGCGGCGAAACCGCCGATCAGCGTCAGAATTGGTGTGCCCAGCAGGAGTCCGGCACAAAGCGCGGGAATCGCCTGCGACGGTAGACCCAGCGCGGCGGAAAGCGGCGCGGCCAGCAGCGCCAGCGGCAGGCCGGTGAGCAGCCAGTGCGTAAAGAATTTCGCCAGCACCACCAGCGTGACGGGCTCGGCGGCGAGGAAGATCTGTTCCAGCGTGCCGTCCTCGTAATCGCCGCGGAACAGCCGCTCCAGCGTCAGCAGTGCGGCCAGCAGCGCGCCGACCCACATTACGGCGGGAGCAAAAACCGCGAGTTCCGGATCATTGGGCCGCGCACCAAGACCAAACAGGATCACGACCATCGCGTAGAACAGCAGCGGCATCAGCCATTCGGTCTTGGCATAGGCTGCCAGCCGCAGTTCGCGGCGCAGCACGGCGAGAAATACCCGCGTCATGCGAGCTGCAACTCGCGCACGCCGGAAATACCCACGGGCAAGGGCTGATGGCTGGTGATCACCGCCGCCCCGCCCGTTTGCAGATGCTCGTTGAGTAGTCCGGCGAAGCAGGCAAGGCCCTGCGCGTCGAGTCCATCCAGCGGTTCATCCAGCAGCCATAGCGGCCGATGCACCAGAAGCAACCGCGCCAGCGCCGTGCGGCGCTTCTGTCCGGCAGACAGGCTGCGGCAGGGTTTATGCCTCACGGCGCTCACGTCCAGGCGCTTCATAGCACCTTGGATTTCACTTGAAGTAGTGCTGTTAACTCCGCACCAGAATTCAAGATTTTCCATCGGAGTCAGGGCAGGATTTAGCGCGTTCTTGTGACCCAGCCAATGCAGGAATTCCGCCTCGGGCCGCGGCGCAATGCGCCCGGCTGCCGGTTCGCGCAGGCCACTCAGCACTTCCAGCAGCGAGGTCTTGCCCACGCCGTTGCCGCCGCGTAGATGGAGCACTTCGCCAG
>JBOICL010000478.1:0-1313 GCA_050740055.1 Stenotrophobium sp. | reverse complement strand
ATCTTACACATACGTGAGGAAATTTCTGACGCAAGCGCTCTCAGCCGCGCTTCCGGGCCTTCAAACACCAGCTCGTCGTGCACCTGCATGGTCATGCGCACATCCGGCGCGCTGCGCGTGAGGAATTTGGCGACATCGATCATCGCCAGCTTGATCAGGTCCGCAGCCGTGCCCTGCAGCGGCGCGTTGATCGCAATGCGCTCGGCGTACTGTCGCAGGTTGGCGTTGCGCGAGTTGATGTTGGGCAGGTACAGCCGCCGCCCGAACAAGGTTTCCACGTAACCCGCGCGCCGCGCCTGTTCGCGCGTCGTGTCCATGAAGCGCTTCACGCCGGGATAGCGCGCGAAAAAAGTATCCATATAGGTCTGCGCATCGGCGCGGCCGATGCCGAGCTGGCGCGCGAGCCCGAACGCCGAGATGCCGTAGATCAGGCCGAAGTTGATCGCCTTCGCCGCGCGGCGCTGCTCGCCGCTGACCGTGTCCAGCGCGAGGCCGAAGACTTCTGCGGCGGTGGCGAGGTGAATGTCGAGGCCGTGCAAAAACGCGTCCACCAGCTTGGCGTCGCCGGAGAAATGCGCCATCAAGCGCAGCTCGATCTGCGAGTAGTCGATGGACAGCAGCATCTGCCCCGGCTCGGCGATGAACGCCTGGCGGATGCGCCGGCCCTCGGCGGTGCGCACCGGGATGTTCTGCAGGTTCGGGTCGGACGACGACAGCCGGCCCGTCGCCGCCACCGCCTGGTGATAGCTGGTGTGGATGCGGCCGGTGCGCGGGTTGATTTCCTGCGGCAGCGTGTCGGTATAGGTGGAGCGCAGCTTGGACAGGCCGCGCCAGTCGAGGATCAGGCGTGGCAGCGCGTGCTGGGCCGCGAGCTCCTCCAGCACGTCTTCGGCGGTGGAAGGCTCGCCCTTGGGTGTCTTGCCCAGCACCGGCAGCTGCAGCTTCTCGAACAGGATGTGCTGCAACTGCCTGGGCGAACCGAGGTTGAACTCCTGCCCGGCTTCGCGGAACACGTCCGCCTGCAAAGCGGTCAGGCGCTCGCCCAGTTCGGCACTGATGCGTGCCAGCAGCGCCGCGTCCACGCGCACGCCGGTCTGCTCCATCTGCGCCAGCACCGGCACCAGCGGCATCTCGATGCTGTCGTAAACGCGCTTGAGCGCGTCGATCTCGCAGACGCGCGGATACAGCGCGTGATGCAGCCGCAGGGTGATGTCGGCGTCCTCGGCGGAATATTCCGCGGCCTTGTCCAGCGCCACCTGGTTGAAGGTGATCTGGTTCTTGCCCTTTCCGGTGACGTCCGCGAACTTGATGGT
>JBOICL010000477.1:0-7478 GCA_050740055.1 Stenotrophobium sp. | reverse complement strand
GACGCCATGAACGAACCCAGTTTCTCCGCGCGTCTTCTGCACTGGTTCGACAAACACGGTCGCCACGATCTTCCCTGGCAGCACCCGCGTGAGCCCTATCGCGTATGGCTGGCGGAGATCATGCTGCAGCAGACGCAGGTTGCTACTGTCATTCCATTTTTTCAGCGCTTCATCGCGCGCTTTGCGGATGTTCGCTCCCTCGCGCAGGCGCGCGCGGATGAAGTGCTGGCGCTGTGGGCCGGGCTCGGCTACTACGCCCGCGCACGCAATCTGCACAGCTGCGCGCAACTCATCGTCGAGCGTTACGATGGCGAATTTCCACGCAGTATCGAAGCGCTCACGGAGCTGCCCGGCATCGGCCGCTCCACCGCCGGCGCCATCCTCGCGCAGGCGTTCGGCCAACGCCACTCCATTCTCGACGGCAACGTGCGCCGCGTGCTAGCCCGGCACGCCGCCGTCGCCGGCTGGCCCGGCACGCCGGCGGTGCAGAAAAAACTCTGGCTGCTGTCCGAACACCTGCTGCCGCGCACAAGCCTCGCTGATTACACGCAGGCGCTCATGGACCTCGGCGCCACTGTCTGCACCACACGCAAACCCGCCTGCGGCATCTGCCCGCTCAACGGCGACTGCGCCGCGCGCCAGCAAGGCACGGTGCTCGACTACCCTGCGGCCAAGCCCAGACGCCCGCATCCACTCAAGCGCGCATGGATGCTGCTGATCGAGAATGCCGATGGGGAAATCCTCTGCGAACGCCGTCCGCCAACCGGCATCTGGGGCGGGCTGTGGTGCTTGCCCATGCTGGATCATGAGCAGGACTGGCCAGGGCTTTGCGCCCGGCATTACGGCCTGCACTGCGGCGCCGCCCAGCCATTGCCGGTCATCCGCCATAGTTTCACCCACTTCGATCTCGACATCGTTCCGCTGCGGCTGCGCGTGCAGCAGCTTGTGAGTGCAATGCGCGAAAGCGACGGCCGTATCTGGATTAAACTGACGGCACCCGGCAGCGCGCCGGCCGTCGGTCTGCCCGCACCGGTGCGCAAACTGCTCGAATCGCCGAATCTGCTCCTGGATCAACTGCAATGCCCCGAACCGTTCACTGCATAAAACTCGGTATCGATGCCGAAGGACTCGATCGGCCACCCTACCCCGGTCCGCTGGGTCAGCGTATTTTTGAAAATATCTCGAAACAGGCTTGGCAGGATTGGATCGCCCACCAGACCCGGCTCATCAACGAATACCGCCTTGCCCTCGCCGACGCCAGCGCCCGCAAGTTCCTTTCCGCAGAAATGGAAAAATTCTTTTTCGGTGGCGAACTGGCCAGCACCCACTACGTGCCGCCGCAAAATTCTTGACTCTAGGCACCCGCCCCGCTTTAATACGCGCCCCGTTGCGCAAGGCAACGGATTTTTCAGCGCCATCTCCGATGGCCGAGTAGCTCAGTCGGTAGAGCAGGGGATTGAAAATCCCCGTGTCGGCGGTTCGATTCCGTCCTCGGCCACCAACAAAAACAATGAGATAAGCCTGTTAACGCCCGCGTCTACTTGACTATTTAACCAATTTGGCACAATTTTGGCACACTCAGGTTTTCGGAGAATGCCACTTGGCCAATATCCAGAAGCGTGGCAAATACTGGCGCGCACAGGTTCGGCGTAAAGGTTGGGAGCCGCAAACACGCTCATTCGACACGCGCGGCGAAGCTGAAGCCTGGGCTAGGCTGATCGAAAATGAAATCGATCGAGGCGTTTTCCTGAGTCGTGGCGAGTCCGAGAGGACGACACTGAGAGAAGCACTCGTGCGTTACTCGCGGGAAATCACCCCCACCAAGCGGGCCACGACCGCAGATTCTGAAATTCGCAAAATTAACCGCTGGCTGGATGATCCCCTCGCAGCTCGGTTCCTGGCCAATATCCGCGGCCAAGACATCGCCCTTTGGCGCGATGCTCGGTTAGCGGAAGGTTACGGCGCCAACACTGTCCGCCTCTGGCTCGCGGTCATCTCCCACCTCTATACGATCGCACGAAAGGAATGGGGCATGGAGTCCCTTATCAATCCGGTGCAGGCGGTGAGAAAGCCATCCCTTCGTGATACCGCACGCACCCGGCGATTACAGGGCGATGAGGAAACTCGTCTGCTGGCAGCGGCCGGCCTATACAGCAGCGAAATGAGGACAATTATTGTTTTTGCTATCGAGACTGCGATGCGTAGAAGTGAGATTGCTGGCGCGCGCTGGGCAAACTATGACCGCACGACCCGGACACTCCACCTGCCGATAACCAAGAACGGCCAACCGCGTCACGTCCCATTGTCGTCGAGTGCACGATCTGAGTTAGATGGGCTCGCTAGGCGCATCGATGGAAAATTTTTCGGGTATCTGCCCAACGGAATAAGCCAAGCCTTTGCTGAGATTTGCAGGCGCGCGGAAATCGCAGACCTTCGCTTTCATGATCTTAGGCACGAGGCCACAAGCCGATTTTTTGAAAAGGGGCTCGACACAATGGAAGTCGCCAGCATTACCGGCCATAAGACTCTCCAGATGCTAAGCAGGTACACGCATCTGCGCGCAGAGAAATTGGCGGACAAACTTGCGTAACTGATCGAGAACTGTATGAACGGCAGCATGGAGCAGAGAAGTGGTCCCGTTTGTTTGGACAGCTTTTGCTGTTTCTTAAGTGATGCTCTGCCGGGTTAAGCCGCCAGTGGTAGTGGCTGCTGGGTGAAGTAAGCGGTATCCGGCGTCTGGCCGTCAAGCGCAGAGTGCGGGCGCCGCGCGTTGTAAAACGTGATGTATCGGGCGAGACCGGTCTTGGCTTCGGAGACCGAGTCGTAGGCATGCAGGTAAACCTCTTCATACTTGATCGTCTTCCAGAGTCGTTCGACGAAGACGTTGTCGCGGAGGAATGCGGCCGCCGCGACTCGCGAGACGGTGAAGTTCTGGGAGCAGAACGAGCCGCGGCTTGAAGGCTACGCTCGCGCCATGGAGGAACTGATTGAGGAGCAGCGTGAGTGGTTTGACCGAAAGCGCCAAGAACTGCTGATGCGATTCAAAGACAGTGCGGACCACATCGGTGGAGCGCTTGATCTCCAGTGGCGAAAAAAATAGCAACTGCCAATGGACCAAACCAAAAACAGGAAAACCCAGTTATCCACCAATTTGAACTAAACTTTCAATCTCAACCAGGGGGTCAGCTTTCCCGCCGGGCTTCTGTCCCGGTTCACTCAGGACCAACCTAGAAACGAAAGTATGCCCATTGCAACCCCGATTGTGAGGGGGGGCGGGATGCCTCCGAGTAATCCTGGACCCAGTTCTTTTGGAGTAAAAAAACCTTTCCAAAGAAACCTGTCTTCAGTAGCCACTCCCAAAAGGTAGGCGAATATAAAAAATCCAAACGACACAAAAAAAGTAGTGGATCGAGACAATACAACATGACCTAATAGAAAGTGATATCCATACGCTGTCAAGACAGCTGAAATGCACATAATCACTACGTAGATACAATTTGTGAGCCACATAAATTATGCAAGCCTCTTTCTGGAAGGCTTGTAGTAGCCTATTAGTAGAGAAATATCGTAAGCGTAAAGTTGAATAATTAGGTCGATGACTACTGTAAACATTAATATCTCAAAAAAGCTCGCCAAGAACAGGCTACCAACGGCCTCGCCAATGAGCGTGCCAACAATCGAGAATCCGGTGTTCACAATGATATTTTCAACTTTTTGCGCCGATGATTCTTTTGGGTTAAATACTGTTTCAACTATTGACGCAAAGAGCGCCAACAGGTTTAATCCGTTGGAAAATTTGGTGACCGCTAGGCCAGCAATAGTTGGCTCCTCATAGGGAAGCGCACTGTTAATGGAATTGGCTTTATCGAAATCAACCAACGCATCTACAAGCCCTGAGAGCCCGGCCGCAACAAAATCCCAAGCAGCAGAAGCTTCGTCACCCCCTCTGCTTCCACCTTCAATCAGATACCCACCTGCCCCGGTTTGCGGATCAGTGACGATATATCCTGCTCCTGCCCATCCGCTGATAGTCACTGGTTGCTGAGATACCGTTACTTCATTTCCCGCATTAATAGCATTGCTGATTTCCGTCATCACCGAGGATGACTGCTGGATATTCGACAGTTGATTCTGGTTAGTCTGTGTGATCGTATAAATTTTTTGGCCTTGGGTCGCCGCCGTAGCTAGCACCGCCACCGCAGTGATTCCTTTGGGGGGATCTGAATAGCCAGCCCTTGTGAAATATTGCCGCGGAATTTCAGCTTCCATTGCGCTAGCCTGCTGTCCCCGGAGCCGGTTGTATCTCACCCATTCTTGAGTGCTGTTGTCCTTCGAGTAAGCCAGTCGCCGTTCATGCCCGACATCCATTACAACTCCTGGGAATTGAACGCTTGCCGTTACACCGTAGGTCTGGATGGGTGCTAGCTGGGCATGGAAAAACCCGTAGCTTAAACCCGGCACATCGACCATGCCGGATTGATTCTGGGCGATCCGGCCAAAGGCTTCGATGGAAACGAAATAGCTCCAAATATTAGAGGTGAGCAGATCCCCTGAAAAATTCTCTCCAGTAAGGCCCGCAAGCTGATTCGCTTGCAACTGGCTTTGGGTGTTTTGAAGGCGCATCTGCAGCGCACTGAGCTGCGCAGCACTGATTCCCTGCAGGCTAAGGCCCAGCGAACTGCTCTGCCCCACAACTTGGTCATCGGTCGTTAAATCCCAGCCCTGCAGGTTCATGTTGGTAAACCCACCCTCGCCCAGCAACGTTTGACCAAGATTGAAAGTGCCTCCAGTTGCGACCGTCTGCCCTTCGACTCTTAATTCCGCGATGACGTTGATTTGATAGGCAGGTAGGGATTTCGGATATTCACTGGGCTGAATCGGACTGCCATCCGAGTGTGGCTTAGGCAGATAGCTCTCGATGGTCTGTGCATCGTTGGCGGTGGCTGGCACGAAGACCAGCGTGATCTTCTTCTCGGCCAGACTCGGCGTGCTGGCCTGGTACTGGAAGATCGGGTCCTGCAGCGACAGGGACTGGGCATCGGCGTAGAGCCCGTACTGGAATTGATGCCGCAGGCTCGTGGGCAGGGTGCCATAGACGTTGCCTCTGACATCCACCCGGTACGGCAGTCCGGTGGGCAGCGTCGATGAGTTCAGTGCCTGGATGGTCTTGGCGCCCAGCACGTCGCCGACGGTAGCATTGGGCTTCTGGTTGTTGATGTAGTTCTGCAGATTGGTCTGGTAGCTGCTCAGGGCCGACTGGATGTTGGTCTGATTGAGGTTCTGCACATAGCCATTGGTGGCATCGACCGTGGCGCCCTGCTGGGCCGAGGTCACAAAGCCCTGAGCGTCAAACGGCACGGCCTGTTGCAGGTTCATTCCCTGGGTATAGGTGTACTGCTTGTAGCTGGCATCCATCGGCATCCAGGCATTGGGCGAGGTGTTCTTCGCGCCACGGCTGGGATAGGCATCGACCCAGGCTTCCACCCAGACCTGTTCCATGCGGATGGCCACGGTCTGGCCGCCGCTGGTCAGTCCGGAGTTCGGGATGCCGCCCTGGCCCAGCAGTTGCTGGGTGGCATCGGGGTTGGTGGTGCCGCCGACCCAGTTGTTGACCTGGGCGGCGGGGATCTCGATGGTGCCGTAGACATAGCGCGAGGGGATGTTGGAGGCCCGGAGCAGGGCGATCAGCAGCGAGCTGGTGTCGAAGGCATTGCCCTGCTTCTTGTCCAGGGTCAGCTGGCTGCCCTGGATACTGCCGTAGCTGGGCAGGTATTCGATGTTGTTGTGCACCCAGTTGTAGATTTCCACCGGGTTGTTGTGGAGTTGGGTGGCCAGGGCCTGGATCGCCGGGGTGATCTGCACGTCCTCGGTCGGGGTGAGATCGTCGGGTGTCGGCGGCACCACGCCCATCGCCATCAGGCCGGCCAGCGAGCCCAGGGACGCCACCATCACCTCATGACGCTCTCCTGGATAAGGAAAAGGCTGGCCATTGCCCTTGATCAGGGCCAGTTCCGTGGCGCTGATGTCCTGCTTGCGCGCCTCCATGGGCAGCGCCGGGCCTTGAGACGCCCGCGCGCTGCTGCCTGCGGGAGCCGCGAGCAGCCTTTTCAGTTGTGCCGGTGTGGTCGCCGGTTCGCGCACCTTGCTGTCGGCGGTTCGGAAGGGCAGGTTCTTAGGGTCAAACTTCGCATGCTGCGGCAAGTCGGCGGTGACGCTCTTGAGCAGGGCGTCGCTCTGGCTCAGCAGGGTGTCGAGATCCTGGCTCGAGGCGAGGGCGTCGAGCCCTTTTTGGAATTCATCCCGGTTCTTCTGGTACTTTGCCACCGCATCGTCGTGACGCTGCTGGATGACCGCTGGCAGGTGGTGCGCCTTGATGTGCTGGTCATCGCGCCGGAAGCCGGCCTCGGCCTGCTGGTCCTGGAGCGCGAGCTGCTGTTTGATCCCGGCGATTTCTTGACGATCTGCGGTGAGATCGACGTCGGCCTTGGTGCCGAGGATGGTGAGGTGCAGCACGCCATCCTTGCCCTTGCGCTTGATGATCAGGTCGCGGTGATGCTTGAGGGCGGCGTGCATGCCGCGCAGGACGCCCTGCAGCGCTTCCATCGTGGCGCGCTGTGGATCGGCTGCTGGGCTGTTCGTCGTTGCTTTTGCAAAGCGGGCGGGGATGGCGCTGGCCGCATTTGAGTTCTTGCCCTGAATCGCATCCTTGGCCGCGGCCGCCACCGGATACAGCTGCATCCACAGAAATGCGGTCAGCACCAGGGCGGTGACGCCGTTCGTGCCGCCGCGCGCCTCCCGCCACTGCGAGAGGATGGAATCGTTCATCACTGGGTTCCCCATGGCGTCTTTCTTCGATCTGTTGTGTGGTGCGCTGCGGCTTACTGCAGCTTCTGCGTCTGGAAGATGGCCTCGTCGATCTCCAGCCGGATCGGCTGGAGACTGGCCGAGCCGTCGTTGATCAAGAGGTCGGTGGCCTGCACCAGTTCGGTCAGGGCGCTCTGCACCTTGCCGCTGGAGAGGTCCGCATTGGCCTGCTTCAGCTCATCCAGCGCCTTCGCGGCCGGCGTTTCGATGCCCAGGATCGGATCGAGCAGCCAGCCCAGCAGACCGGGTGATGGCTGGTTGTTCACATAGGCGGTCAGGTCGGTGATGGCCGGGTCGAGTCCCGGCCGGGTCAGCGGCTGCAGGTTGTAGCTGACCACGACCGGCAGGGCGGTGTAGCTGCCGGCACTGGCGACCAGGCTGGCGGTGAGCGTCACCGGGATGCCGCCCGGCGGCAGCTGCACCCACAGGTCGATCGTCTGGGTCTGCCCGACCGCGAGGCTGAAGCTCCAGGTCAGCTTGCCGCCGCTGACGCTGCCGCCGTTGGCGCTCACCACATAGCTGCCCAGCGAGCTGGCGACGGTGGCGACGGTGGTATTGGCGATGCCGGTGTTGGTGACGGACAGGCGCAGCGGCACCACGCTGCCGGCCAGGGG
>JBOICL010000476.1:0-2572 GCA_050740055.1 Stenotrophobium sp. | reverse complement strand
GGTCATCTCCTGCGCATAAACCCGCGCCTTGTTATCGATGACCGCCCGTTCCTGTTTGAGTCTGATGATTTCGTCCGTTGAAGCGCCGGCCTGCACTGCAGCGATAATACGGTCCGTCACCTTCGCGCGCTGCGGCTGCACGGCGCCGTACTGATCCAGCAGTTCCACGATGCGCGGCAGCCTGGTCAGCGACCGCAGGATTTGGCTTTGATGGTTTGCCATCGCACGGCTGTCCAGCAATTCCTTGAGTCTGACGGGATCACGGGTATCCACGTACTGATCCAGGGCCTCGACCGTTCTGAGCATCGCGGAGTCGAGTTGAGTGGCCGCACCCAGCGCATTGGCGACGCGCACATCGTCAATGGCTCTCGCGGCCAACTGATCGAAGGCGTAGTTGACGTAAAGCCCAACCAGCACCGTGCACACCATTACCGATGCGAAGATCAGAACCGTGCGCTGTGCGAGAGTCATATCGTTTTGTTTTGCGCTAAACGCGGGGGGGGACTATTGCTCGCCCGCCCGCGACACGGCGTTTTTGCGCAGCAAAACGGGGGCGGGAGCGGGCGGTGGGGTGCCGACCCTAGCGCAGTCGCGGGCTTCGGGTGTCTCCCGCACCCATTGCCCTTCGGGCAAGCACCGTGTCGGCACTCGCTGTTGGTAGATTCCGCGCTCATCATGTTTATTATTATATATATATTTTAATATAATGCAATATATACACACTAATCCCGATCCCGAAATCAGTAGAGCGGGTGACGAATACTCCAGGTCAGGCAGGCGTCTGTAAGCGTTGCAGCTTGGCCCGGTAGCGCTTCGCATTCTCGACATAGTGCTGCGCCATCAGCGTATTGATCTGCACTTCCTGCGACGTGAGTTCGCGCACGAGCTTTGCGGGCGAGCCCATGATCATGCTGTTGTCAGGGAAAACCTTGCCTTCAGTCACCAGCGAGTTGGCGCCGACGATGCAGTTCTTGCCGATTTTCGCGCGGTTCAGGATCACGCTCTTGATGCCGACCAGCGTGTTGTCGCCGATCTCGCAGCCGTGCAGCATGACCATGTGCCCGACGGTGCAGTCACGGCCGATGCGCAGTTTGATGCCGGGATCGGTGTGCAGCACGGAGCCGTCCTGCACATTGCTGTTTTCGCCGACGATGAGGTCGTCGTTGTCGCCGCGCAGCACGCAGCCGTACCAGATGCTGGCGCGGCGCTCCAGGATCACCGAGCCGATGAGGATAGCGTTGTCCGCGACCCAACTGTCGGCGCTCAGGCGCGGCGTGCGCGGGTCGAGTGAATAAAGCATGAAATTCTCCGGCAGGAAAATGGTGCCGCGCTATTGCGCAGGCTTGTGCAGAAGCTTGAATCCGCCTCGTTCCGGAGCGGCCAGCAGTCCACCGCTTTCCGGCGAGGCCAGCAGAACCACGATGCGGTTCTTGAGATCGGTGGTGAAGCCGGCGCCGTAGCCATACCAGATGAACTGCACCGCGCCCTTCTGATCGATCAGGAAAGTCGCCGGCAGGCGCCAGACGCCGAAGAGCTTGGTTGAGATACCGATCACGTCGTCCACCACCGGATAGTTCACCGGATAGCGCTTGAGGAAGCGGCGTGCGAGTTCGGCATCTTGGTCGAGGCTCACGCCCAGCACTTCAAAGCGGTCGCCATAACCTTCCTTGACCAGCGAGTCGCGCATCGCGTTGAGATCCGGGATGGACTGCTGGCAGGGCGCGCACCAAGAGGCCCAGAAATCGACCACGGCCACCTTGCCGCGCAGCTCGCTGAGCTTGATGCCCGCCGGCCCTTGCAGCACGATGCCTGCCGCTTCCGGCGCGATACCGCCGGGCTGCACGCCCGTGTCTGTAACAGCCGCCGGGATGGAGAGCGAAGCTGCGGCCGCAGCAGACTGCGGCAGCCCGGCAGACAGCCCCAAAACAAGCACGCACGGGCCCAGCCTGCGCAAGCGCGCGCCGCGGCTCATACCGCCAGCGCCAGGCGCGGCCGCTCGGCCATGCCGAAACCGTGACCGCGTTCGAGCAGGTAGTCCAGCCATTTGCCGAGCAGCACATTGCGCCGCCACTGGTCGCTGAAAAAAACGCCCGCCTGCGGGTCGGCGTCGTCCTCCGCCAGCCACGGCGGGCGGTGGCTGCATTCCAGGGCTTCCGCTACGGCGGCATCGCGGTAAACTCGTATCCACAGGTCGGGGCGGTGATGCGTGCCGTTGTCGCCGGTGAACTGGTAGGTGAGCTTGATGGTCAAGGTATAGCGGTCACGCGCCAGCACTTGGAGATGCAGGGGCGGATCGGTTTCACTGGGCGACACCGCGCGATCGAACGGCAGGTCCAGTTCAGGCAGGAGACGTTGCAGGAGACGGAAATTGCGTTCGTAAATCTCCATGAGATGCGAAATCCGGCGCGGCTTGCCGCAGCACGGACACAGATATTCGGAATTCGTGATTTGCATGACCCGACTATAAGATAGAAAAAGGCGCCCAAACAATGAACATGCCCATGCCTGCCCGTGAAGTCGTCACTAAGCCCTACCTCGACCAGAAGTCCGGCACCGCCGGCCTGCGCAAGAA
>JBOICL010000475.1:0-7418 GCA_050740055.1 Stenotrophobium sp. | reverse complement strand
CTTGTCGCGCCCCTGCGCCTCGAAGCGATAGCTGCCGCCGACATAGCAGACGCTGGCGTCTTCCGTAAACAGTTCGGCCAGCTCGGCGATGTTGGCGGTGTCGATGCAGCGGCAGTAGCGGTACTTGAGCTGGCGGATATCCTCGATATCTTCGAGACGCTGGGACATGCTGTTCTCCTGTGAACGGAAATGGTGGCCGTAAGGCATTTTTTGCTCCGTGCTCAGACGCCGAAACCGCCGGAGACGTTGATCTGCTGGCCGGTGACATAACCGTTGGTGGCGAGGAACACGGCGGCGTGACCGATCTCCTCCGGCTTGCCCCAGCGCTTGAGAGCGAGCAGCTTGTGCGTTTCGTCGATCCACTTCTGGTCGAATACGCCGCGCTTGAGCAGTTCGAGAAACATGCCGGCCTCGATCACACCGACCAGCACGGAATTGGCGCGGATGTTGTGGCGGCCTTCTTCCTTGGCGATGCCCTTGCACAGCGCCTCGTTGGCAGCCTTGGGGATCACGGAAAGTCCGTCCTTGGGTGGAAACCAGACGTGGCCGGCAGAGCCGAGATGCACATAGGAGCCGCCACCCTGCGTGCGCAGATGCGGCAGCGTCGCCTGCACGGCGTTGAAGAATCCGTGCACTTCGATGTCGATGGATTTCTTCCACAGCGCCTGCGTGGTTTCGCCGAGCTGCACCTGCTCGACCACCGGGCCGGCGGCCCAGACCACGGTGTGAATGCGACCGTGTGTCTTGACCGCATCGGCGACCGCGGCCTCGATCAGCTTTGCATCGGTCACATCCGCTGCATGCGTGCTGGCCTTGCGGCCGATTGCACGGATTTCATCGGCGACGCGCTCCGCCACTTCTTTCTTCGAGCGGTAGACGATCGCCACATCCGCGCCCGCCGCGCCGAAGGACCTGGCCACGCACTGGCCGATGCCGCCGCTGCCGCCGAACACCAGCACCGCGCCCTTGGGGAAATTGCTCTGTTCCATGCTGATCCCTGAGATCGAAAATTTTTCGTGCCGCATTATTGGGATCGCAGGCACCGGCAAACATCATCCGTTAAGACGACGGAGCGACACCGCGTGATCTGCGCGGCTCATGAAAATCCGCCGCCCGCTCTCGTATCCGGTGCAGCATTCAATGTTATTTTATATTTACTATATTTAATATAATTAAATATATTTACACAATCTCTCTGGCGTATACCGGGAGAGCGGGTGATGAGCAATCACGCGATCAGTCAGTACGAATCGTACGAAAGCCCAGATGCGAAGCCGGCAGATCGACATCCTCCGGCTGGCGCGACGAGGCACGCGCACGCGCGCAGTAGTTGTCGGCGCAGAGGAAGGAGCCGCCCTTGATGACGCGCCGCACTGCCGTCTTGTGCGGCGACAAATCGGTGAGCGCTGGATCGGGCACATCCGCAAGGCTGGCCGCGTGGCTATCGGTGTAGAGATCCTTAGTCCATTCCCAAACATTGCCGACCATGTCCTGCAGGCCGTAAGGATTGGCCGGGAAACAGCCGACCGGCGCGCGTCCGGCAAAACCATCTTCATCCGTGTTCTGCACGGGAAACGGACCCTGCCAGAAATTCGCCAGCGGCCGGCCCTGCGCATCGCGCAGCGCGCGGTCCGCGTCCTCGTTGCCGCGCCCGGCCTTGGCGGCGTATTCCCATTGCGCTTCCGTGGGCAGCGCGCGGCCGAGCCAGTGCGCGTAAGCGAGCGCGTCCGCATAAGTCACATCCACCACCGGCTCGTGCGCGCGCCCGGCGATGCTGCTGTCCGGCCCTTCCGGGTGCCGCCAGTTGGCACCCTTCACCAGCTGCCACCAACTGCCGGGCGTCAGCGCCTGTCCATCATCCGGCGCCTTAAACACGGCGGAACCGTCACCGCGCTCCGCGTCGGTGACGTAGCCGGTAGCGACGACGAAGCTTGCGAACTCGGCGTTGGTGACTTCGGTGCGATCCATCCAGAACGCGGCGACATGATCCTGCTGCAGCGGCCGTTCCTCGGCATAGCCGCGGCGGCTGCCAAGCTCAAAATCGCCGCCAGGAATTCTGACCATGCCGGCATGACGATTCTTGCCCCAGTTCAACGGCAACCCGTCATAGGCCTTGCAGCTGGAGAGATCACCTAGCGGGGTCAACGACGGCGGCACGGAATGCCGCTGTACATGCGTCATCACCAGCACGGCGCAAAACAATCCTGCTGCCACCAGGCCGGCGAACACGCGTACAGCAGTGATGTTCACTGTGGCGCAGGCAACAGCGCCGTCACGGCGGGAGGCAGAGGCGGCACCAGCGAAATCACTGGTGCAACGAAGCCGACTCGCGTGGCATACGCGCTCCACTCCGCCTCAAGCTGCGTCACGATATCGGGATTTTGCGCAGAGACATCGGTGTTTTCACCGCGATCGGTATCCATGTTGTAAAGCTGCCAGCTGTGATTGAGCAGCAAGGCTGCCGACGGCAGAACCTGCTGATTGATCAGCGTCAGCTTCCACGGCCCGCGGCGCACGGTGCGGATGTCGTCCACTTCATCGGCGATCACTTCATCCTGTCCATGCACGGCACCGGGCTGTCCTTCCAGCAGCGGCAGCAGTGACGCACCTTCGAGCGGTGCAATCATCTGCCCCTGATACGTTGTCCCCGGGTCAGCGACACCGGTTTCAGCGAGGATGGTCGGCACCAGATCACGCAGCGTCGAAAACGTGCCGCTGTCGGGTTGCGCGCTAACCTGATGCGGCATCCGCACAATCGCCGGCACCGAGATACCGCCTTCTGCAGTGAAACCCTTGAACAGACGGAACGGCGCTGTGCCCACTTCGGCCCAGCGCGTGCTGCGGAAGATGAATGAACTGGGGCGGCCGTAGTTCGCCAGCGAATTATTAATCTGAGCGACGCTCGCAGGATCACCCAGATCGGTGTACGGAATAAAACCGAAGCCCATGCCATCGGCGCCGTTGTCGGAGATAAAAACAATCAGGGTGTTGTCGTACTCGCCGATCTGCTTGAGATAGGCCACCAAGCGGCCGACATTATCATCAAGATTGGTCAGCATTCCCGCGAAGACTTCCATGATGCGCACTTCGCTCTGCTGGTCCGACGTTGACAGCGCACTCCACGGCGGATTGGTCAGCACGCCGGGCTGGCCAAAGCGGATCATCGTCGCCTCGTCGCCGGGATTGGGATTGAAATCCTGCGGAATGATGCCGAGATCCTTCTCGCGCTGGATGCGCGCGGCGCGGATCACGGCGTAACCAGTGTCGTATTTGCCCTTGTAGAGATCAAGATATTTATCCGGCGCCTGCAACGGGAAATGCACCGCCTGAAACGCCAGGTAAGCAAAGAACGGCTTGCCATCGCCATGATCGTGACCGATGTACTGCTCCATCTTGTCGACGAAATAATCACTGGAGAAGAAATCATCCGGCAGCGTCGCGGCAACCCCGTTCTCGTAATAGGTCTTGGCAGAAGATTCCGGATGCGCCGCAGTCGCCTTGAAGTTGTTGCCAAATGCCGCTGCCGGATCCATCGAGAACGACTGCTCAAAACCAAACTTCACCGGCCCGCCGCCACCCAGATGCCACTTGCCGCTCATGTAGGTGTGATAACCGGCATCGTGCAATAGCTCGGCAATGGTCGGCGCACCGGCGTTTAGATTGCCGCCGTACTCTTTGGTCGAACCGGGATAGAAATAGGTACTCTCGGGCAAGGTACCCATGCCGACCAGATGATGATCAACGCCGGTCAGCAGCTCCGCACGCGAGGTTGCGCACAATGGGGTTGTGTGGAAGTTGGTGAGGATTCTGCCCTCACGCGCCAGCGCGTCGATATTCGGCGTGCTGATCTCGCTGCCGAAGGCGCTGAGATCGGAAAAGCCGAGATCGTCGGCCAGGATGATGACGACGTTGGGCTTGCCCGCAAGCGCGCCGTGGCCGCCCGATGCCGCTGCTGTTGTCGCCGGACTGGATTGGCCACAACCGGACAGCAATAACATTCCGATCACGGTCATGGCTGCAACGAGCGGCCGCTGCATTGCCTTGCATTGCGCTCCACTCTCCGCAATCACCTGAATCATCTTCTCCCCTCACTATCCACTTGTCGTCATGCTCAAATTCCGCCATTTATACAGTCATATTCCGGCGGCATATACGAGGAAAATAGCCCTATAACCCGGACGCATTCATCTGCGGCCTGCCTGCAACGAGCAGCAGGAATGGCGGCTACCTACACCTGATTGGCCGTCGCTGCATCCAGAAATGCCGGACGCTCGCCGCCACCGTTGAGCAGCAGGTTCGTGCCCGATACATACGCCGCCGCAGAAGACGCCAGCCAGACACAGGCCTTGCCGATGTCGGACGGCTCGGCCAGACGTTGCAGCGGAATGGTTTTGGCGACGGCGGCGACACCCGCCGCGTCACCGAAATGCAGATGGGCGTGTTCGGTCAGCACCAACCCGGGGCTGACTGCAACCACGCGAACTCGCGGCGCCCACTCCACCGCCAGCGACTGCACCAGACTCAGCACGGCTGCCTTCGCAGCACCATAAGCCGCGGTACCCGGCGAAGGTCGCAACGCCGAAACACTGCCAATAAAAATGATGTTGCCACCGCTGTCCTGCGTCTGCATCAGCGCATTGGCCTGCTGCGCCAGATGCAGCGGTGCCAGCAGGTTCAGCGCAAATATTTTTTCGTGGAAACGTGGCGAAGCCTTGTCGGCCATCGCAAACGGCGAACCGCCGGCATTGTTGACCAGCACATCGAGGCGGCCGTGGCGCTGCGAAATTTCTGCAAACAATGCCGTCACCGCTGCCGTGTCACGTACGTCGCAGGCGATGAATTCTGCACGCCGGCCGGCAGCCACCGGCAGCTCGGCCGGCGATTCGCGGCCACACACCACTACAGTCGCGCCATCGGCTAAAAAACATTCGCTGATGCCACGGCCCACACCTTTTGCGCCGCCGGTGACCAGCACAATCTTCTGCTGCTTCAAATCAATTGCTCCACGCTATTCTGCTTAAGAATAACGTCATCCTAGGGCATTCGGCCCATAGACCCGTAGTCCAAAAGGATGAAGCAATCACACGTCATAAGCGTGAATATTTATTCCTCTTAATACCCCCTTGCGCTCAATCAGAGTAGTTCCCGATCATGCCGAATCGCCCAGTCTTGGAAGGTCATTACGCCAGCCTGCCCAACGGCCGGCGCATTCATTATCTTGATGAAGGAAAAGGGCCGGTTGTGGTGCTATTGCACGGCTCCGGCAACGGCGCCTGCGGCTACAGCAATTTCAAGGGCAATTATCCGGAACTGGTCAAGGCGGGCTACCGCGTGATCCTTCCAGACCTGATCGGCTTCGGTTATTCCGACAAGCCGGACAATGTCGAATATCCGCTGTCGTTTTTCGTTGAATGCGTCAAGCAGACGCTGGACGCGATTGGCGTCAACAAGTACACGCTGCTCGGCAACTCGCTCGGCGGTGCCGTGGCGCTGGGCTTCGCACTTGAGCATCCGCAGAACGTCGAGCGACTGGTACTGATGGCGCCCGGTGGCGTAAGCGACATGCCGGAATATCAGGCGATGCCGGGCATGGCCGCACTGTTCGCACATTTGGCGACAGGACAACCGTTCACGCACGACACCATGAAGGCATTCTTCATCAAGGCCTTCGTGGTCAATCCCGCCTGCGTTGATGACCAACTCGTCGCGGAGCGGTTCGAATTGATGAAGCTGCAAAACCCGCAGGTCATGAAGACCATGAAGGTTCCGAACCTGACCGGGCGTCTGGGCGAGATCAAGTGCCCGACACTGGCGCTCTGGGGCCTCAACGAAAACATGATGCCGGAAGTCGGCATCATGCGACTGGCCAAGGGCCTGCCCGACTGCCGCATGGTGCTGGTGCCGCAATGCGGTCACTGGGTGATGATTGAACACCGCGACTTGTTCAACCGCACGGTGCTCGACTTCCTGCAGCGCGGCTGAAGCATGGCACTCCCGGAATCACGCATACACGCACTTGGCGACGAACTGTTCGCCGCCTTGCGTGCACGCACGGCGCTGGCACCGCTGACCGAACGCGAACCCGGCATTACCATCGACGACGCCTACAACATCTCGCTGCGCTTTCTCGCGCGCCGCACCGTCGAAGGCGAGCGCGTCATCGGCAAAAAAATCGGCGTCACCAGCAAGCCGGTGCAGGACATGCTCGGCGTGCATCAACCCGATTTCGGCTTTCTCACAAACACGATGGAAGTCGCCGACGGCAGCAGCGTCTCCCTAGGCAAAACCAAACTCATCCAGCCGCGCGCCGAAGGCGAGATCGCGTTTGTGCTGAAGAAAGACCTGCGCGGCCCCGGCGTCACTGAAGAACAGGTGCTCGACGCCACCGATTACGTCGTGCCCTGCTTCGAGATCGTCGACTCGCGCATCCGCGACTGGAAAATTAAAATTCAGGACACTGTTGCCGACAACGCCTCCTGCGGCGTGTTCGTGCTCGGCAAGGATCGCGTCAAACCGCGCGAACTGGACCTCGCGGCAGTGAAGATGCAGATACGCAAGAACGGCGCGCACGTCGCCAGCGGCATCGGCGCTGCCGTGCAGGGTCACCCGGCAACCGCCGTCGCCTGGCTGGCCAATACGCTCGGCAGATTCGGCATCCCCTTTCTCGCTGGCGAGATCATTCTTTCCGGTTCGCTCGCGCCACTGCTCCCTGCTGTGCCCAGTGACCGTTTCGAGATGAGCCTCGCCGGCATCGGTAACGCTTCGATCGCCTTTGAAGCCTGAAACACAGTTTGTGACTGAGACTCCCATGCAAAAAATAAAATGCGCCATCATTGGCCCCGGCAACATCGGCACTGACCTGCTGTACAAACTCAAGCGCAGTAAGGTGCTGGAACCGGTGTGGATGGTCGGCGTCGATCCGACCTCCGAAGGCCTGGCCCGCGCCAAGCAGCACGGCCTCAAGACCACCGATAAAGGTGTCGATGGCATGCTCGCGCACGTGAAAGCTGACGGCGTGCAGATCGCCTTTGATGCCACCAGCGCCTACGTCCACGCCGAGAATTCGCGCAAGCTCAACGCGCTGGGCGTGATGATGATCGACCTCACGCCGGCTGCCATCGGCCCCTATTGCGTGCCGCCAATCAATCTCAAGCAGCACGCCGGCAAGCGAGAGATGAATGTCAACATGGTCACGTGCGGCGGCCAGGCCACGATCCCGATGGTCTACGCGGTGTCTCGCGTGCAGAAGGTGAAGTACGCGGAGATCGTCGCCACCGTGGCTAGCAAATCGGTCGGCCCCGGCACGCGCAAGAACATCGACGAATTCACCCGCACCACCGCCGGCGCGGTGGCGAAGATCGGCGGCGCCGACGAGGGCAAGGCGATCATCGTGATCAATCCGGCCGAACCACCCTTGA
>JBOICL010000474.1:0-10301 GCA_050740055.1 Stenotrophobium sp. | reverse complement strand
GAGCATGATGGCGTTGACCGTCATCGGGTAGTACTGCGGCGTAGTGACGGATTTTTCCACCAGTGCCGCCAGCACGCGGGCTTCGGCGGCGGTGAGTTGCAGGTTTGACATGAGAGTTCGATCCGGGTTTGAAAATTCCGAGGAAATTCTGAATCAGCCGACGTCGCTGTTGCGCATCCAGTCAGCAGTCTGGTGCAGCGAGCCCATAAGATGCAGACGCTGCAGTTCCGGCACCTGGCACTGCTCCATCGCTGCACTCATGCACGCCAACCACTGGTCGCGCTCGCCCGCGCCGATGGCGAATGGCAGATGGCGCGCACGCAGGCGCGGATGACCGAAGCGTTCGACAAAGTGCTGCGGACCGCCGAGCCAGCCGCAGAGAAACCAGAACAGCTTGTCGCGTGAACCGGAGAGATTAGCCGGATGCAACGCACGGATGCCGGCATAAGCCGGATCGCCGTGCATGTGATCGTAAAAGGCATCAACCAACGCGCGGACGGCGGCTTCACCGCCCAGGGTTTCAAATACGGTTTCAGTCATGACTGCGGGCAAGCGCCGTGTGGCGGCGGCGAAATGAAATTTGCGGCGGGCATCTTGCGGGATATTCCGGTGGATGACGAGTGTGGCTTGATGTCGGGTGCAGAACACGGCCACCCGCTCTGCACATAATCGATATTCAATTTGTTATTAATTGCATAATAATTATTTGTGTATGCAGTATTTAATAACAAGATAGATGCGCTTACAGCGAAGAGTGGGTGATTCTCAAACAGGTTAAACCCGACTGTGATTCGGGCGACGCAAAAGAAAAAGCCCGCAGAGCGGGCCTTTTCACATCCAAGCAATCAGGCTTCAGCGTGGCAGCTCTCCGACGAGCCCATCAGGAACTCATCCGCCGCACGCGCGGCCTGACGGCCTTCACGAATCGCCCACAGCACCAGCAACTGGGTGCAGTGCAAATTCCCGCATCCAGACTCTGCTATAGGCCATACCAGATGGCATGCCGTTACGAGGAATCGGTGTGGGCAGCGTCGACGCTTTTAAATTGCCGCTTCATGTTCTGGTTGCCGAGCAAATCGGCGAGAGTGACTTTGTTCAGGGCAGCGATAAACGCCTTGCTGCCACGATTCAACGCGTTTTTGAGCGAGCAGTTCGGAAGCAGTACGCAGTCCAGGGCATCACAATCGACAATACTCATGTCCTCTTCCAGCGCGAGGATAAGGTCACCAATACGTATATTTGACGGGTCCTGTCCCAATACAATGCCGCCGCCCCTGCCGCGCGTGGAATCGAGGTAGCCCAGCTTCGCCATCTTGTGAACCACTTTGCGCAGGTGTTCCTGCGAGATGCGGTAGTAAGCCGCGACCTCGCCCATGGTGCAGGTGCGTCCGCTCTGCCTGCCCACGAACAGCAGCACGCGCAAGGCGTAATCGGTAAACAGGGTGAGTTGCATGATGACGGCATGTTGCGGGAATAAGGCTTACACAATGAGCACCGTCAACACGGAAATCAACCTCCGGTACCACGCTGGAGACGATGCGCATCATGATCCCTGGATGCAGTAGCAGCAGTCGGGCATGTCTCCATGATCGAATCGAAACGCCCCCAGACCAGCTTCCACGCGATCCAGAGAAGTAGCGCTGTACCAATGAGCAGCATGTACTGACCGAGCCGCTGCTGATCACCGAGCAGATAGTTGTTGCATAGCCGGACGGGAGAGATCAGGTAAAGCCAGCCCAGGCGGAAAAAAGTGGCGATGAATTCGACCATGAACACACCCCTGACGATGAAGCTCATGCGCTGCCAGCTCACTGCGAATGGCAGGCCGATCAGCAGTGGTACGGACAGGTACTTGGCCACGTCAATCAGCGGCGCCGTCACTGCCGCATCGAGTGAACGCGGCAGCATCCAGAAGATCGCGGCGAGGGTCACGAGCACAAGCCCGGTAATGCCGCGGTAGTCCCATGCACCCGTCGCCGCCAGGAATCGTGCAGGCGGCGACCGGGCCAGCAACAAGCCCACGCCGACGAGCAGCGGAATCTGCACCAGCATCTGAGCAGTCATGCTCGCTTCGAGAGCATGTTTGACCGGTGGCGCCAGCAGCACGAGGAACAGCAGCACGGCGATGCGGGCGGGATAGTGTCGCAGGCTGGCGATCATCGGCCGAGCCTCGGCAGCATGGCTTGGACGATAGGGGCCGGGTTTCCCATGTCGAAGATTTCGACCAGCCGCCCTTGCGGATCGACCACATGGATGCTGGCATTATGCGTGTATCCGCCCGAGGGATCCGGAATAACGGTGATGCCGAAAGCCTGCTTGAGTTGATCGAGTCCGCGGGCATCCACTGGCCGTGCCGCAAGCCAGTTCGGGCCGCGATCACGGGAGCGCTGCAGGTAGGCAGACAGTTGCTGGGGCGTGTCGTGAGCCGGATCAAAGCTGATGCTGAGCAGCTGCAACCTGCCCTGCGCCAGAGTTCCGGCCAACAGGTCTTGCAGTTGCGCAAACTCGCTGCCCAGTGCCGTACAAAACGTCGGGCAGCGGGTGTAGATGAAATCGACCAGCAACCATTTTCCGTGCAAGTCGGAAAACCGGGTCCGCACACCGGACTGGTCTTCAAGTGTTACGTCCGGAATGTTGACCGGGTGTTTGAGTACCGCGATGCGCCGTGCCGTCTCGGTGGTGAACGCCTGGAACCGGTCCGTCGCCGCGCTAAGCCCGATGCCGCCCGCCAGCAGCAGGGCCAGGCTAGCCAGCAGAGTGCGCAGGATCGGCATGATCCGGTGATCTCAACAATCCGGCGATGATGCGGATGGTGAACACCAGCATTCCAGCGATCACCAGAATCGCCCCCATCGAGCCGACCTGATCATATGGAACCCATTCCGGCAGATGCACCGCGTAACGCCGCGCCACGCTGGCATGCCCTCCGGAAAGAAATGCGCCGACAAACACCAGCCCCCCGACGACATAAACCGGGAAGCCCAGTCCGTCGATAACACGGCCGGCGGCAGCGGTGCGGTTGTCGATCAGGTGGTACATCAGGGCAAGCACCATCGCCAGCACGCCGAGCAGCAGATAAAAATGAAAGTGGCCGGGCACCCATTGGGTGTTGTGCATCACCTTGTTGACACTGATGGTGCCGTCGATGATGGCCGGAACGATGCCGGCGGCCCAGCCGAACATCGACAGCATGAGCAGCTTTGCCGGCATTCTCCAGCGCATCCCGGAGCGGTAAACATTGGTCAACGCGCCGTACACTGTCACGGTGAACACCGGCAGGCCCGCGCAGTAGGAAATGATCTGGCCCATCACCAGCATCCAGTGCGGCATGACGTAATCCATCAGCAGGTGGTGCGGATAAACGATCAACACCATGACGGTGCTCGACGCCCACGACCACAGAAACGGCCGCGATATGCCGTAGGGCCGTCCGCTATAGCGCGGCAGCAATTCATAGACCGCGATCACGCCCATGTAGATGCTGGCGTTGATGAACATGTGGCCGAATAAATAGGTCAGGTTCTTGACCAGCAGCGCGTTTAGCACGACCGACGGGAAATAGATATTGACCAGGCACATCACCAGCACGACCGCACCGGCGAGTATGCCGATGGAGTTGGTGATGATGACCATGCTGCTCGCGACCACCGTTTTGGGATGTGACGGATCGATAGTCCCGCCGAACAGCCATTGCAGGCCCATGGCGCGCCCAAGATTGCCATAGACACGAATGATCGCGAGCAGCGCATCCAGGTAGAACAACAGGAAGCCGACGCCGATCAGGAGATATCCCAGCATGAACAGCGCGGCCGCGTTCGGACTCCACACGTTCATCGAGTGCACCGGTAACGGATAGAGGAATGTCCAGGCACCCGCGTATCCGCCGATGAAGGTGGCCGCCAGGATTGCGGCCGCCCCGAGCAGGAACATCACGTAATTGGTGGCGAATATCGACAGGCTCAGCCGCACGTACTTGCGCAGGAAAAACCACATCACCGCGCTGGTCGCAAATCCTATCGTGCCTACCATCCCCGCACCGTGCGCGGTCATCAGCTGGTAAAAAACATTCGGCGGTATGCTGATCCAGGTGCCCTGCGCCAGGCGCATGGCCAGTCCGAACAGCATCAGCAGGACGAATACCACCAGGCTGGATATGAGGTAAAGGTTGAAGACAATGCGTTCCCTGCTCGTCAGGACTTCATCGGCCGGATGCAAGGTCAGTGTGCTCATGACGAGCCTCCTTTGGGTGCCGCGACGACTTGGAACTCGGTCTCCATCAGGTGATGGACCAATCCGCAGTATTCAAGGCATCTCACACGGTACTTGCCGGATTCGGTGAAGGTATAAACCAGACGGTTGGTGTAGCCCGGCATGGCCTGGGTCTGGGTCACGATCCGGTCATCCGGGCCGTAGATGGCAAAGCCGTGATTGACGTCGGCACTCGTGACATCAAACTCGACCGGGACCCCGGCTTCGACCTGCGTCCGGCTCAGTTCCCAATACCACTGGTGTCCCACGACATTGACGATCTGCGCGGTCTGCGACTGCGTGTGCTGGTTGGAAATGGGGAAGGGCTTCAACGTGCCGTAAGCGACGCCAATGCCCAGCCCCACCAGCGCCAGGAACCACCAGCGTCGGATGGCATTGGATTTCTTCTGCACATGCGCCGCATCGGCAGATTTAACCGACTGGACGATGACGTAAATAAACACCAGGGTGACTATTCCCACCCCTAGCAGCGTGATCAACGAGACTTCGTCTAGCATTGTCATGGCGCCGCTCTCTAAACATGTCCCATAAATACATCATATTCGCGTGAAAAGGCGGCTGTCAATGTAGGTTTATCAGGTGCCGTATCACTCTTGTAAAAAGGCCATCTCTGCTTAAAACGCCATTTACTATCAACAAGATGTAAAAAGAAAAAGCCCGCAGTGCGGGCTTTCTCTCGTCGGTGCAATCAGTGTTCAGCGCGGCAACTCTGACGAGCCCATCAGGAATTCATCCGCCGCACGCGCCGCCTGCCGGCCCTCGCGGATCGCCCACACCACCAGCGACTGACCGCGGCGCATGTCGCCCGCGGCGAAGACCTTGTCGACGGAAGTCTTGTAGCAGCCGTCGCCGTCGGTAGTCGCCTTGGCATTGCCGCGCGCATCCTTTTCCACGCCGAAGGCTTCCAGCACCTGTGCGACCGGCGACACGAAGCCCATCGCGAGCAGCACCAGGTCCGCTTTCATCTCGAATTCGGAATCCGGCACTTCCTGCATCTTGCCGTCCTTCCATTCGACACGGCAGGCGATGAGTTTTTCGACCTTGCCGTTGCTGCCTTCAAAGCGCTTGGTCGCCACTGCCCAGTCTCGCTCGCAGCCTTCTTCGTGCGAAGACGAGGTGCGCAACTTGATCGGCCAATAAGGCCAGATCAGGGGCTTGTTTTCTTCCTGCGGTGGCTGCGGCAGCAGCTCAAACTGTGTGACGCTGAGCGCGCTCTGGCGATTGCTGGTGCCGACGCAGTCGGAACCGGTGTCGCCGCCGCCGATCACCACCACGTGCCTGCCCTTGGCGAGGATCTGGCTCTTGATCCTGTCACCTGCATCGATCATGTTCTGCTGCGGCAGGAATTCCATCGCGTAGTGGATGCCGCCGAGTTCGCGTCCGGGCACGGGCAGATCGCGCGGCGCTTCCGCGCCGCCTGTCATCACGATGGCGTCGAATTCCTTCTTGAGCTGTTCCGGCGAAATGGTTTCCTTGGCGCCGTTGGCGACATGGGCCGGGAAATCCTTGCCCACCAGCACGCTGGTGCGGAAGCTCACGCCCTCGGCCTGCATCTGCTCGATGCGGCGGTCGATGTGCGATTTCTCCATCTTGAAGCTCGGAATGCCATAGCGCAGCAGGCCGCCGATGCGGTCGTTCTTCTCAAACACGGTCACGTCATGGCCGGCGCGCGCGAGCTGCTGCGCGGCCGCCAAGCCGGCAGGACCGGAGCCGACGACAGCAACCTTCTTGCCGGTCTTGTGCGCGGCAGGCTGCGGCACCACCCAGCCGTTTTCCCAGCCCTTGTCAATGATGAAATGCTCGATGGACTTAATGCCCACCGGATCATTGTTGACGTTGAGCGTGCAGGCCGCCTCGCAGGGCGCCGGGCAGATGCGGCCGGTGAATTCCGGGAAGTTGTTGGTCGATAGCAGCGTGTCCAGCGCGCCCCGGTAATTGCCGGAGTAAACCAGGTCATTCCAGTCGGGAATGATGTTGTTGACCGGGCAGCCGGTCATGCAGAACGGCGTGCCGCAATCCATGCAGCGCGCGCCCTGCGTCTTCGCTTTTCCATCGTCCAGACGCAGAACGAATTCCCTGAAGTTCTTTACGCGCGCGTCGGTCGGCAGATACGATTCCTTCTGACGCGGAAATTCCATGAAGCCGGTGGCTTTACCCATTGCTTGTCTCTGGTCTGATCTGTAAATCGCGGGCTTAGGCCGCGACCGCTTCTTTGGTCGAACTCACGGCTTTGGCCGCTTGCATCTCGCCGAGCGCGCGCTTGTATTCGTGCGGGAACACCTTGACGAATTTCCTGCGCGCATTCGCCCAGTCGTCCAGCAGGTTGCGTGCGCGCGTGCTGCCGGTGTGCTTGAAATGACGTTCGAGCAGGCCCTTGAGGATGGCCTCGTCGGTCTGCGCCGGCGTGCCGCGCAGCAGGCTGTGCCACAGCGCACGATCCACCCCCCTGCTTTCCTGCTCGGCGCTGGTCAGCAGCGGCTCCAGCGCGACCATCGCGGCATTGCATTTCCTGGCGAAGTCGCTGGCCGGGTCGTACACGTAGGCTATGCCGCCCGACATGCCGGCGGCGAAATTACGCCCGGTTGCACCGAGCACGACCACCGTGCCACCGGTCATGTATTCGCAGCCGTGATCGCCGGTGCCTTCGACGACCGCAATAGCGCCGGAATTGCGCACCGCGAAGCGCTCGCCTGCGACGCCGTTGAAGAAGGCTTCGCCGGAAATCGCACCGTACAGCACGGTGTTACCGATGATGATGTTGTCCACCGCCCAGCCGCGGAACTCGGTGTTCGGCCGCACGATGATGCGCCCGCCGGACAGGCCCTTGCCGACGTAGTCATTGCCTTCGCCGACCAGGTCCAGCGTGATGCCGTGCGCGAGGAACGCGCCTACCGACTGGCCCGCCGTGCCCTGCAGCTGGATGTGAATGGTGTCGTCGGGCAGCCCGTCGTGGCCGTACTTCCGCGCCACTTCGCCGGATAGCATGGTGCCGACCGTGCGGTTGACGTTCTTGACCGGGGAGATGAACGAGACTCTCTCGCCGTTCTCGATGGCGGACTTCGCCTGCGCAATCAGCTTGTGATCGAGTGCCTTTTCCAGTCCGTGATCTTGGCCTTCCGCGTGATAACGCAGTACCGAGTCCGGCATCTCCGGCTGGTAGAAAATGCGGCTGAAATCCAGGCCCCTGGCCTTCCAGTGCGAAATCGCCTTCGACTTGTCGAGCAGGTCGGAGCGGCCGATCAGTTCGTCGAACTTGCGGATGCCAAGTTGCGCCATCAACTGGCGCGCTTCCTCGGCGACGAAGAAGAAGTAGTTGACCACGTGTTCCGGCTTGCCGGCGAACTTCTTGCGCAGCACCGGATCCTGTGTCGCCACGCCCACCGAGCAGGTGTTGAGATGGCACTTGCGCAGCATGATGCAGCCTTCGACAACCAGCGGCGCGGTCGCAAAGCCGACTTCATCCGCGCCCAGCATGGCGGCGATGACCACGTCGCGACCGGTCTTCATCTGGCCGTCGGCCTGCACGCGGATGCGGCTGCGCAAACCATTCAACACCAGCGTCTGCTGGGTTTCGGCCATGCCGAGTTCCCAAGGCGCGCCGGCATGCTTGACCGAGGACAGCGGCGATGCGCCGGTGCCGCCGTCATGACCGGCGATTACCACGTGATCAGATTTGGCCTTGCACACGCCCGCGGCCACGGTACCGACGCCGACTTCGGCAACCAGTTTCACCGAAATCGAGGCGCGCGGATTGGCGTTCTTGAGATCGTGGATCAACTGCGCGAGATCTTCAATGGAATAGATGTCGTGATGCGGTGGCGGCGAGATCAGGCCGACGCCGGGCACCGAGAAACGCAGCCGCGCGATGTATTCGGACACCTTCTTGCCGGGCAACTGGCCGCCCTCGCCGGGCTTGGCGCCCTGCGCCATCTTGATCTGGATCTGGTCGGCGGAGTTAAGGTATTCCGCAGTGACGCCGAAGCGCCCGGCCGCGACCTGCTTGATGCGCGAGCGCAGCGAATCGCCTTCCATCAGCGGGATATTCGCTTCGACCTGGTCGCTGCAGATGACCGACGCCATCGTCGCGCCGGAAGCGATCTTGATGCCCTTCAGCTCATGGCGGTAACGCATCGGATCTTCGCCGCCTTCACCGGTGTTGGACTTGCCGCCGATGCGGTTCATCGCGACCGCCAGCGTGGCGTGCGCTTCCGTGCTGATCGAGCCCAGCGACATGGCGCCGGTGGCGAAGCGCTTGACGATCTCCTTGGCGGATTCAACTTCGTCCAAAGCAATCGCCTTGGCCGGATCGATCTTGAACTCGAACAGGCCGCGCAGGGTCATGTGGCGCCTGCTCTGGTCGTTGATGATCTGCGCGTATTCCTTGTAGGTGCTGTAGCTGTTGGAGCGCGCGGAATGCTGCAATTTCGCAATCGCATCCGGCGTCCACATGTGCTCTTCGCCGCGCACGCGGAAGGCGTATTCACCACCCGCATCGAGCGCATTGGCCAGCACAGGATCGTTGCCGAACGCCTGCTTGTGCAGGCGTAGCGCTTCCTCCGCCACTTCGAACACGCCGATGCCTTCGATATTGGACGGCGTGCCACGGAAGTACTTGTCCACCAGCGAACGGTTCAAACCTATGGCCTCGAAAATCTGCGCGCCGCAATAGGACATGTAGGTCGAAATGCCCATCTTGGACATGACCTTCATCAGGCCCTTGGAAAGGGCCTTCTGGAAATTATAAATAGTCTTTTCCGGGGACAACTCGCCGGGCAGGCCCTTGGCCATGTCCGCCAGCGTGTCCATCGCAAGGTAAGGATGGATCGCTTCCGCGCCATAGCCTGCCAGCAGCGCGAAGTGATGCACTTCGCGCGCCGATCCGGTTTCCACGACGAGGCCGGTGGAGGTGCGCAGGCCCTTGTTGACCAGGTGCAAATGGATTGCTGAGGTCGCGAGCAGCGCGGGGATCGCCACACTCTCCGCGTCCATCCTGCGGTCGGACACGATCAGGATATTGTGGCCGGACTTGACCGCATCCACCGCCTTCGCGCACAGCGAGGCGAGGCGCGCCTCGATGCCTTCCTTGCCCCAGGCAGCCGGGTAGCAGATGTTCAGCTCATAAGACTTGAACTTGCCGCCCGTGTGCGCCGCGATGTTGCGCAGCTTGGTCATGTCCGCGTAATCGAGCACGGGCTGAGATACTTCCAGCCGCATCGGCGGATTGTTGTTGTTGATGTCGAGCACGTTCGGCCGGGGGCCTATGAAGGACACCAACGACATCACCATCGCTTCGCGGATAGGGTCGATCGGCGGATTCGTGACCTGCGCAAACAGCTGTTTGAAGTAGCTGTACAGCGGCTTGAGCTTGTTGGACATGACCGCTGGCGGCGAGTCGTTGCCCATCGAGCCGGTCGCTTCCTCGGCTTCCGTCGCCATCGGCGACATCAGCATGCGGATGTCTTCCTGCGTGTAGCCAAAGGCCTGCTGGCGGTCGAGCAGCGACGCAGCGGGCTTTTCGACCGGCTGAACCTTGCTGCTGACGAGCTTCAGCTCATTGAGTTTGATGCGCACGCGCTGCACCCAGGTCTTGTAGGGCTTGGCGTTGGCGTAGGTGTTCTTGAGTTCCTCGTCCTCGATGATGCGGCCTTCTTCGAGGTCGATCAGGAACATGCGGCCCGGCTGCAGGCGCCACTTCTTGGTGATCCGTGACTCCGAGATCGGCAGCACGCCGGATTCGGAAGCCATCACCACGAGATCGTCGTCGGTGACGATGAAGCGCGCCGGGCGCAGACCATTGCGGTCCAGCGTGCCGCCGATGTAGCGGCCGTCGGTGAAGGCCAGCGCGGCCGGCCCGTCCCAGGGCTCCATCATCGCAGCGTGGTATTCGTAGAAGGCGCGGCGGTTGCCGTCCATCAGCGTGTGGTTCTCCCACGCTTCCGGCACCATCATCATCATCGCCTGCGCGATCGGGTAGCCGGCCATCACCAGCAGTTCCAGCGCGTTGTCGAAGCAGGCGGTGTCGGACTGGCCCT
>JBOICL010000473.1:0-2207 GCA_050740055.1 Stenotrophobium sp. | reverse complement strand
GTGGCAGGCGCTGGGCGAGGCGCTGAATCACGGCGATGCGGTTGCCGACCGCCTGGTGGACTGGATGTACTCGGCCGGTATGCAGGCGGCGCATCCGGTGTTCGAGCGCGCGCTCAATCACGGCATCGCCAGTGTGCCCGATGCACCAGCGCCGCTGCGCGAGTTCTTCGAAGTCTGCGAGCAGCGCCCGGCGTGGCTGGATGAAAAGCTGCTGCAGCAGGGCGCGGAAGTGTTCCAGCAGGCCGGCATGTCGGCGTATTACGTGCTGCGCGACCTCGCGCTGATGGGCGGCTATCAGGCGGCCGGTTTCAACAGGACGCTGATCCTCACGGGCGCGCTGAAAGGCCGCGCCTCGCGCCGCGTCGCCGAGACCATGAAATGGACCAACGACGTCACCGCCGTCGGCGGCATGGCGCGCTATGCCGACGGTTTCAAATCCACGGTGCGTGTGCGGCTGGTGCACGCGATGATCCGCCGCCGCGTGCGCGGCATGCCGGAGTGGGATGCCGCGGCCTGGGGCCTGCCGGTGAACCAGGCCGACATGGCGGCGACCTATCTGGGTTTCAGCGTCGTGCTGCTGATCGGCTTGCGCGTGATGGGCATGCCGGTCACGCGCGAGGAAGGCCGCGCGGTGATGCATCTGTGGTGCTACGCCTGCTGGCTGATGGGCGTGGACGAACGCTGGCTGCGCCACGATGAGCAGGGCGGCCGCAAACTCCTGTTCCAGCTGCTGCTGACGCAACTGCCACCAGATGAGTCCAGTCGTCAGCTAGGCCATGCGCTGATGAACGAAACCCTGCAACTGCCGTATCCGCACCTGCGTGCCCTGCGCGTGCGCTTCGAGCGGGCGCGGCACCTCAGCGTGACGCGGCTGTTTGTCGGCACGCGCGGCATGCAGGCGCTGGGCCTGCCGCGTTTTGTACTGCCCTGGTATCCGCTGCTGAGCGCGCCGTTCTCTTTTGCCTGGCACAGCATGCATCGGCTGCTTCCCGGCGGACGTGCGCGCATGATTCGCCTTGGCCGGCAAGCGCAACTCGACATTCTGCAGTTGCACTTCGGCATGCTCGCGCCGGAGGTGGTGGCGCTGCACGCAGTTTGAATACCAAGCGGGCGTTTCCGAGTATTACCCGCTCTCTTGCAGAGCGAGAGGAATTCGTTAATTATTATTGTTTAATTTTAAATTTAAACAATAAAATATAACAAAGTACTTGCGCGGAACAGCGGAGCGGGTGGCCGTTCTTGAGGGGCCTTCAAGCCACGCCATATTCCAGCGACCATCCCCGCACCAGTGTCAGTAGCGCTTCACCATAGCGTTCGCGCTTGATCTCGCCCAGGCCGAGGACATTGGCGAGGTCGGCGGTGCGCTGGGGCTTCTTTTGCACCAGCGCGTGCAAGCTGGCGTCGTGCAGGATGACGTAGGCGGGTACGCCGTGTTCAAGGGCGGTGTCGCGCCGCCAGACGCGCAGTTGGTTCAGTAGCACCTGTTCGGCGGTGGTGAGGTTGGCATCTGCCGATGCGCGACGGCGTTCGCTGCGTTCGCGCTTTGTTTTGGTAGCCGCGACGAGTTCGCGCAGCATCACTTTCTGTTCGCCTTTGAGCACCGGCCTGGCGGCGGCGGTGAGCCTGAGCGCGCCGAAGCTTTCGTGGTCGGGTTCGAGCAGACCGGTGATGATGAGCTGGCGGAAGATGCCGCGCCAGGCGTTGGCGGAGAGTTCATGGCCGATGCCGTAGGTGCTGAGCTTGTCGTGGCCGAAGCGCTGGATTTTTTCGCTGTCGCCGCCGCGCAGCACGTCGATCAGGTGCGCCATGCCGAACCGCTGCCCGGTGCGATAGACGCAGGACAGCGCCTTCTGCGCCTCGGCGCTGGCGTCGCGCAGGCGCGGCGGGTTGAGGCAGTTGTCGCAGTTGCCGCAAGGCGTCGCGTTCTCGCCGAAGTAGGCGAGCAGGCGCACGCGGCGGCAGCCGGCGCTTTCGCACAGCGCCACCAGTGCATCGAGCTTGCTGCCGATCACACGCTTGTACACGTCGCCCGCCTCGGATTCCTCGATGAAGCGGCGCTGCTGCACGACGTCGGCGGCGCTCCACATCATCCAGGCTTCGGCGGGTTCGCCATCGCGGCCGGCGCGGCCGGTTTCCTGGTAATAGCCTTCGACGCTCTTGGGCAGGTCGTAGTGCGCGACAAAACGCACGTCGGGTTTGTCGATGCC
>JBOICL010000472.1:0-1030 GCA_050740055.1 Stenotrophobium sp. | reverse complement strand
ACTGGAGCCGCATCACCGGCCTCGACATAGCCGCGCTCAAGCGCGAGACGCGCCACCTGATCGGCCCATTGGCGGGTGCGGTGGATTTCCTGCATGCGGTGCGCGCCAGCGGCCGCCCGCTGTGGCTGGCGACCAATGCGCACCGCGACAGTTGGTCGCTGAAACTCGAACACACTGGCCTTGCAGCCATGTTCGACAACATCATTTGCTCGCATGATTACAGCGCGCCCAAGGAGGATCAGCGTTTCTGGACGCGGCTTGCGCAGGCGCATCCGTTTGCGCGCGAACGTGCGCTGTTCGTGGACGATAGCCTGCCGGTGCTGCGTGCCGCGCGCGATTTTGGCATCGGCCAGGTGGTGGTGATCAGCCATCCGGACACCACGCAGCCGCCGCGCGAGATCAGCGAATTCCCCGCCGTGCCGCGCCTCGGCGAGCTGGCGGGACTATTAAGTCGAAGGTAAGAACACATGAACCCTCTGCATCTGCTGCTGGCGATCAATCTGCTGCTGACTATCGCGGCCTTCGCCTGGGCGTTCCGGCTGCAAGCGAAGCTGCGCCGGCTGGAATCCGGCGCCGCCGCACTGCTCGTCGAACTCGGCGCGCAGCCGGCCGATCTGAAAAAGGAACTGGCCGACAAAAAAGCCATGCTGCTGACCGTCGAAATCCTCAACCCGATGGAACTGGCGCGCAAGGAATCCTGGTTCGCTGGCGCCGCTGGCAGCCTCGCGCCGGGGCTGGTGCGGCGCATCGTGTATCGGCGCACGCGGGCGATGATGCTCGACCAACTGGCGCTGTTCCACGTTAAGGCCGAGGTGCGCCAGCATGTGGGTGGCTAGTCTCGTCGCGCTGCTGGCCGGCCTCGCGCTGGCGGTTTTGGTCATCGTCTCGCGGCATATGCCGGCTGTGGATGCGCTGCACTACCGCGCGCGCATACGCAGCGAGGAAATCCGCCGCGTCGCCGAGGCGCGCCAGCAGATCGCCGCCGCGCAGGCCGTGGCCGAAAGCGCCGTGGATGGAGGCACAGCCGCCG
>JBOICL010000471.1:0-2892 GCA_050740055.1 Stenotrophobium sp. | reverse complement strand
CCGCAGCGCGTGGTGCTGCGCAAATATCCCAATGTGCGCGCGATCCAGGCCACCGCCTACGACCTCGACCCGGCGCGACGCGTGTTGCTGCACGAGTACGGCGAGCTGCACTACGACACGCTGATCGTTGGCACCGGCGTCAAGCACAGCTACTTCGGCAAGGATCACTGGAAGCCGTTCGCGCCGGGCCTCAAGACCGTCGAGCACGCCATCGAGATCCGCCACCGCATCTTCAAGGCCTTCGAGCTGGCCGAGGTGACAGAAGACGCGGCCGAGCGCGCGCGGCTGATGACCTTCGTCGTGATCGGCGGCGGCCCCACCGGCGTGGAACTGGCCGGCGCCATCGGCGAGCTGGCGCACAAGACCATGGTCAAGGACTTCCGCGCCATCAACCCGCGCGACGCGAAAATCATCCTGGTCGAAGGCGCCCAAGGCGTACTGCCGGTGTACGCGGAGTCGTTGCGCACGGCCGCGCAGAAATCGCTGGAAACCCTGGGCGTCACCGTGCTCACCGGGACGATGGTGGAAGATGTCGGCGAAGGCTTCGTGCGCATCAAGCATGCTTCGACAAGCTCAGCACAGGCGGCGAGCGAAACGGTGGCCTGCGGCACGGTCCTCTGGGCCGCCGGTGTCACCGCCTCCGCCTTCGGCCAGATCGTCGCCGAGCGCACCGGCGCGCAGAGCGACCGCGGCGGCCGCGTGCTGGTCAATCCCGACTGCTCGCTGCCGGGCTACGACAACATCTTCGTCGTCGGCGACCTCGCCAAACTCACCGACGCCAACGGCCGCGAAGTGCCGGGCCTCGCACAGGGCGCGATGCAGGAAGGCGCCTACGTTGCCGATCTCCTGCGCGCGCGCGAAAAGGGCAAAACCATCAAGCCGTTCAAGTACCGTGACATGGGCAGCATGGCGGTGATCGGCATGAACCACGCCGTCGGCGACCTGCGCTTCGTCAAAGTCAGCGGCGTCATCGGCTGGTTCATCTGGGCTTTCGTCCACGTCGCCTCGCTGGTCGGCCCCGAGCAGCGCATCAGCGTATTCCTGCAATGGACCTGGAAATACCTCACGCGCCGCCAGGGCGACCGCCTCATCACCACCAATCCGACCAATACCTCGCGCCTGCGCGCCGAGCGGCTCACTGAAGTGGGCAAGGACAAGGCGGCGGAGTTTTTTAGAGCGGCTGGAAAATCGGACGGTGGAGAGCGCTCCATCGCCTTTTTCATGCCACCCGCTCTTGGCGTAAGTGCAGAGCAGGATGTTCTATATTATTTATTTTATTTTAATTAAGTCAATTAATAAGAACAGTCGGTTGAATGGGATTGAGGAGAGCGGGTGGCGTGTTTTAAGCAAACACGGATCAAGCCCGCAGGTGATCTCGAATCTTTCTGGGATTCGCTATGCTTCATCCCAGCCTACGAACTTAGACTCCGGCTCAGTGACTAAATGTAGTGCTTGAGCACTTGTTCAATGGCGAAACCTAAAAACATTGCTGCTGGAGCTTTATTTGCACTGGCCGTGCTGCTGCAGCCAGTGGGCACAGCTTGGTCTATGGCTTGTGGCGGCTGCCCAGAAAAGCATGCAAGCATCACAAATTCGGCTCCAGTAAACGCTTGCACAACATGCGCTCCTTTGACGTTCGTCAAGCCTGACATTCAGACATGCCCATCATTAGATTTTTCTGTCCCAATACGACACAGGTTTACTTTTAACTCCTCATACATTCACGAAATCTGGCGCCCTCCCATTACTTATCGTGTCCTAATCGCAAGATTCTTAAATACCTAGTGAGGTTCACATGAAAGCCAAACTGATCAAAGCCGTAGCAGCAGTTGCTGCTCTTGCCACTTCATCCACAGTGCTGGCCGCAGGTGCCTGCTGTGTGGTCGGAGCAGCTTGCTGCATTGGGCTTCCCTGCTGTCCGTAGTTCCTGAGCCGAGTTAGGCTCATTTCTGGCCCGGCGCATCGTAAGGTGCGTCGGGCTTTTGCTTGTGTAGCCCGTAGGCTGGGATAAAGCGCAGCGAATCCCAGCATGACCGGCATAAGATGAGCCATGCGGACTTACACGCGAGCGAGAATTTCCGGCGCGGTCTATTTCTTCACGGTGAACCTTGCGCAGCGTTCGGGAAATGATTTGCTGATACGTAATATCGACGCCCTGCGGCTCGTCTTTTCTCAAACCCGCAAAGATCATCCGTTCTCGACCGAGGCGATGGTGGTTTTGCCGGATCACCTGCACTGCCTGTGGCGCTTGCCGCCGGACGATGTGGATTTTTCCAATCGCTGGCGGCTGATCAAGGCGAGGTTTTCGCGGCGGATTGCCGGCGGAGAGCGCATTTCAGCGAGCCGGCAGCGCAAGGGCGAACGCGGTATCTGGCAGCGGCGCTACTGGGAGCATGTGATCCGTGACGAGCGGGATTATGCGGCGCATCTCGACTACATCCATTTCAATCCGGTGAAGCACGGCTACGTGCAACAGCCGCAGGATTGGCCGCATTCGTCGTTCCGCCGGCATGTCGCGTGCGGTATTTATCCGGCGAATTGGGCGGCGGCAGGGGAGGTTTTGGCTATGGAGCGGGAGTGAGGCTGCTGGGTTTCGCTGCGCTTCATCCCAGCCTACATAGCTGCGCTTCATCCCAGCCTACGCCGCTACGAAACTCAATCATTAATCCCCAGTTCCTTGATCTTGCGCGTGAGGGTGTTGCGCCCCCAGCCGAGGCGGCGGGCGGCTTCCTGGCGCTGGCCGTGGCAGGCCTTGAGCGCGACTTCGATCAGGACGCGCTCGAACTGCGGTGTCGCGGTGCCGAGCACGTCGTTCGCGCCGGACTCGAACTGCTGCTCGGCCCACAGGCGCAGCAGTTCGGGCCAGTCGCCTGAAGGCATGGCGGTCTGGGT
>JBOICL010000470.1:0-3157 GCA_050740055.1 Stenotrophobium sp. | reverse complement strand
ACCAGATCAAGGTCGAGAACCCGCACCTGTGGACCGCGCAGTTCCAGCAGGAAATGCTCGACATGATCGACGATGCCACGCAGCTCGAAATCCGCTACGCCCACGACACCAGGCCGCGCGGCGTGCTCGGCCTCAACGCCAGCCAGTTCAATGAGTATCTCAAGTTCGTCGCCAACCGCCGCTGCTCGCAGATCGGCCTCAAACAGCTCTACCCCGGCGCGGAAAACCCGTTCCCGTGGATGAGCGAGGTCATGGACCTCAAGAAGGAAAAGAACTTCTTCGAGACGCGCGTGACGGAGTATCAGACGGGTGGCGCGTTGAATTGGGATTGAGTGATGCTGACATCGGTTGAAATCTGTTCAGGCGCGGGAGGGCAAGCGCTTGGCCTGGAGCAGGCAGGATTCGAACACCGGGCGCTTGTCGAAATGGACGGTGCCTGTGTGGCGACACTCCGCGCAAACCGCCCAGAGTGGAACGTGATTCACGGCGACCTGCACAATTTCAGCGGCCGCAGCTACAAGGATATTGATCTGCTGGCGGGCGGCGTTCCATGCCCGCCGTTCTCTCATGCAGGCAAGCAACTCGGTGTCGAGGATGAGCGCAACCTATTCCCTGAAGCGATTCGGCTGGTGAAAGAAATCCGTCCGCGCGCAGTAATGCTTGAAAACGTACGCGGCTTACTGGATGCAATCTTTGAGGACTACCGGCGCTATATTTCCGGCGAGATCGCCAAGCTCGGTTATCGAACGGACTGGAAGCTGCTCAACGCCTCAGATTATGGCGTGCCTCAGTTACGTCCGCGTGTAATTTTCGTGGCACTCCGCAATGACAATGGCGGTTCTTTTGTTTGGCCGCAGCCATTACAAGCAAAGCCGCCAACGGTCGGCGAAACCTTGTCGGATTTGATGGCCATACGCGGTTGGCGAGGTATACGGGCTTGGCGCCAGCGCGCAAATGAAATCGCTCCCACTCTCGTCGGGGGCTCCAAAAAACACGGGGGCCCTGATCTAGGCACAACCCGTGCCAAGAAGGCGTGGGCGGCGATAGGCGTAGATGGCCTCGGTCTTGCCAATGAATCGCCTGCTCCAGATTTTGTCGGCATGCCGCGGTTAACCGTGCGGATGGCTGCACGCATCCAGGGCTTTCCTGATGACTGGGAATTTTCAGGCGGTAAAACTGCTGCCTATCGGCAGGTGGGGAACGCGTTTCCGCCGCCAGTCGCGCGCGCAGTTGCTTCAGCAATTCGAGAATTCTTGCTGGCCCAAGATGTTTCAAAAGCCGCATGAAGCAAAAACGTAGCCAGAGCAGCGGAGCACGCGCAAAGCTCAGGAAACATTTTCTTGGAAACCTCGGCCGGGTTATGGATTCCGACGAATTGAGAGACGTAGCCGGAGACATTAGTGAATGGGCACGGCGTGTACGCGAATTGAGAACAGAGGAAGGCTATCTAATCCTCACGCATAATGACCGGGCGGACCTGAAGCCCGGCCAATACTTGCTGGAAAATCCGAAGCCGCAACCTGCGTTTGAACGCGGTATTTCAAAGGAAACGCGGGCTTTTGTTTTGGACCGCAACGGCTTTACATGCCAGATGTGCGGGGCTGTCGCAGGCGAGCCGCACCCGTATGATCCAAGCCGCAAAACACGGCTGCATCTTGGCCATGTTGTCGATAAAAGCATGGGAGGCAGCGACGACCCCAGCAATCTGCGGGCGATTTGCTCGGTCTGCAATGAAGGTGCAAAAAATCTAACGCTGGATCGTCCGTCAGTGCAAAAACTCCTCATTCAGCTTCGCCGCGCTACAGGGAAAGATCAGTTAACCGTTCTGGACTGGCTGCTGACGAAATTCCCTGATCGCGCACTAAAAACCCTGCGGGGCCGTGGATAAGCTCACGCCTCAACGCCGTAGCGCCAACATGGCGGCAATCCGGTCGCGCGACACAAAACCAGAAATGATCGTGCGTAAATTGGTCTACAGCATGGGCTACCGCTACCGGCTGCACGCCAAAGAGTTACCTGGAAAACCCGACATCGTCTTACGCCCCCGTCGCAAAGTGATCTTTGTTCACGGCTGCTTCTGGCATCAGCATTCACGTGCAACATGTACAGACTCCAGACAACCACGGTCCCGTAAAAGCTACTGGAACAAAAAGCTGCGTGGAAATGTTGAACGCGATCAACAACACGTCAATGCTTTGAAGAACGAGGGCTGGAAAGTATTGACGATTTGGGAATGTGAGCTACAGAGCAATAAGGCACTGCAGAGGAAGTTGATACGCTTTCTAGCGCATCCATTCAGCAACCCATGAAACCTACCGCTTCACCGCCCGCGTCATCAGGTAAGACTGGCGCACGTGGTTGTGCGTGTAATACTGGCCGATTAGGTCGTCCAGTTCCGCGCGGAATTGCGCGAGGCGCTCGGGCTGGCTCGCCAATGACTGGACCAGCTTGATCACCGGACCTCCGGTGAGTTCTATGGAGGCGCGATAGTGCTGCGGGCTCAGCGCGGGGATGCTCATCTCATCGCGCTGGAAACACAGGTCGCGAACCATTTCTCCCAGCCGCTGACGCACGATGTTCGGATCGCCCCAGGCCGGCGGCGGCGCGGCACCGGGCGGCGGCGGCATATACGCAGCGGTGAGCGCAAACAGGCGGCCGACCACGAGTTCCGGCGGCCAGGTGGAGAATGCGATGCGCCCGCCGGGCTTGAGCACGCGCAGCATCTCGGCGACGGCGATCTCCGGGCGCGGGGCGAACATGTGGCCAAACTGGCTCAGCACCACATCGAAGCCGGCGTCGGCATAGGGCAGCGCCTCGACATCGCCTTCCAGAAATTCGATGTCAGTCTTGATCATCCCGGCATTGCGGCGCGCGTCTTCCAGCAGCGCGGGTGAGAGATCGAGACCGCGCACGTGGGCACCGCGCCGCGCGGCCGTGACGGCGACGACGCCGGTGCCGCAGGCGACATCCAGCACCGACTCGCCATCGCGTATCTTCGCGAATCCCACGAGGCTGGCTGCCGCGGGCGTGGTGAACGTGGCCAGCGGCGAGAACAGCGCCCAAGCCTCGCGCTGCGCAGCCTTGAACTGGGCAAAAGGATCGGCGGCCATGTCGTGCCTCGTATTGGACTCGGAGCAGACAGACGCTACTCCGGCAC
>JBOICL010000469.1:0-6670 GCA_050740055.1 Stenotrophobium sp. | reverse complement strand
CCAACACCACCTGCACGAAGACACAGAACCAAAATCCCGTTTGTCCGCTGCTGGACACCTACAATTCCAGCAATGGCAATTGCTACAACCTGCTCGGTCAAAAAACCAATGATGCGCCGTATTGCCTCAGTGGCACACTGCAAGGCAGCGGCAAGAATAAAACCTGCGTAGCGACGGTGAGCACGATCCCGATTTGCGCCGGAGGGGGGCCTTATGTCGCTGGCGTGTGCCCCCTCGCCCTGATTCCGACCTGTGCTCCGGGGCAGACTCAGGCCAGCTTACTTGGCATCCCCCTCCCCGGCATCTGTTACACGACAACCACCCCGACCTGTCCGGGGGGAGGCAGCTTCAACGGCGCTCTCACAGCTGGAACCTGCCCGGCGCCGCCCCCGGCGAACGCAATCTGCCCCACAGGCTACAGCTTCACCAACATCGGCACATCGGCGGCGCCCAACTACGAGTGCGTCATCAGTTCCACCCAGACACCGACCTGTCCCGCGGGTGGAACCTACGATCCCACCCAGGGATTGTGCGTCGGACCCAACGCGCCCAACAGCTATTTCTTCCAGTATTCGACCGGCCCTGCCGCCGGGCCTTACACGGTCAATTACGTCGCGTCGCAAACACAGGGCTGCGCCAACACGCCGGGTGGCAGTACCAACTGCGTAACCGAAAACGATGCCTCGGGTGTTGCCGCACCCATCGGCGTGGCCGCCGGCCAGAACATCGCCAACTGGTTCACCTACTACCACACGCGCATCCGCATGGCCCAAAGCGGCCTGATGATCGCTTTTTACACAATCGACCCGACCATCCGCGTGGGATTCGGCTCCATCGACGGCAACAACCAATCCGCGATCCCATCACCGCAATACGCGTTCAGCGACTCCTATAGTGGCAGTAACGTCCTGGCCGGCGTAGAGCCCTTCGGAAATGGCTCCTCCAGCACCCAGAAGGCGAACTTCTGGAGTTGGATCGCTGGTGAAACCGCCTATAACGGCACGGCGCTGCGCCAAGCGCTGAACGCCGTCGGCCTGTACTACAAAACGACCGCTCCCTGGCAGAACTCGGACAGCGACAGCACCGAACTCGCCTGCCGGCAGTCCTACACCATCCTGACCACCGACGGTTTCTGGAACGACAGATACTCGTCTAATGCCCAAAAAGATGTGGACGACATGACCGGCCCGACGCTGACCAGCCCTACCGGCGGCACGTACGTGTACAACGTCCAGCCCCCCTACGCGGACAGCAAGAGCGCGAACCCTGCCCTCGGCATGACGACTCTCGCCGATGTCGCCATGTATTACTGGGAAAACGACTTGCAGACCAGCGTCAACAACGAAGTCCCTACCAACAGCGACGATCCGGCGTTCTGGCAGCACATGACCACTTTCACCATGGGCCTGGGATTCACGCCTACTAACATCACGCCTGCCGGCACCACGATTGCCCAGATCTTCAACTGGGCGGCCGGCGCTTCCACATCGACCGGCACTGTCGCGAATCCGAGCATCCCGAGCAACTTCGCATGGCCCAAGCCCGCGTCGAACAGCATCAACAACATCGCTGACCTGGCGCATGCTGCCGTCAACGGGCATGGCGGCTTTTATTCGGCCACCAGCCCTCAGGCCTTCTCCAGCGGCATCGCCGACGCGGTCAACCGCGTCGAAACCCGCGCCGGCACCGGCGCCAGCCTCGCGGCCAACAGCACCACTCTGCAGAACGGTACTGTCACTTATCAGGCGATCTACAACACGGGCGTCTGGACCGGCGACCTCAAAGCGCTGAATGTCACCAACTCGGGCTCCATCGGCTCCGTAGCCTGGACCGCGTCGAGCGTGTTGCCGGCTGCAAGCAGCCGTAACATCTGGACCTACAATCCGATCAGCCAGAACTTCGTACAGTTCACGACCGCCAATCTCTCGTCCCTGTCGTCGGCACAGCAGGCGGCGCTCGGCGGCACGGCGACGATCCAGCAGAACATCGTCAACTACCTGCGCGGCGATCCCACCAACGAGCAGAAAAACAACGGCATCTACCGCAACCGCAAAACGCCGCTGGGCGACATCATCAACTCCGCGCCAGTCTTTGTCGGCGCGCCCAGTCCCAACCTGTACGCCAACGAGACATTCACGGGTGCCAGCAGCTACGCCGCTTTCGCTTCGACCAATGCCAGCCGCACTGCGCTGGTCTGGATCGCCGGCAATGACGGCATGTTGCACGCATTCAACGCCAGTACTGGCGTGGAAGCCTTCGCCTATCTCCCTGGCGCCGTCATCAACACGACTACCGGAGACGCCAACGGATTCTCCGGCATCGCCAGTCTCGCCGATCCCGCTTATGGCGGCGCCAGCGATCCGCACCAGGACTTCAACGACGGCGTACTGACGGTGGCCGACGCCTATCTGGGCTCGACGCTCGGCTGGCGCACCGTCCTGGTCGGCACGACCGGCCGCGGCAGCACGAAAGCGGTTTATGCGCTGGACATCACCAATCCCGCGTCGCCTGCGTTTCTGTGGGAGCACTCCGCTGCGGACACCGGCTATTCCGCCATCGGCCAGATCACCGGCCAGCCGGTCATCGCACAAACGGCGGACGGCACCTGGTCCGTGCTCGCCGGCAATGGCTACAACAATTCGGGCCACTCCGCAGCGCTGCTGCAATTTGATGTTGTTTCAGGCTCTCTCTCGGTTCATCCGACCGGCGTGCCGGGCAGCAATGGCCTGTCGGCGCCCGCGGTGTGGATGGCAAATCCGGTCAATGGCCTCAGCACCACTGCCTATGCCGGCGACGCGCTGGGCAATGTCTGGTCCTTCGCTCTGAGCTCGTCGACCAGCAGCGGCACACTGCTGTTCACCACCGAAGATCCCACCGGCGCGCCTCAGCCCATCACGGGCGGCATGCTCGCCGGCCAGGACCCGACCACTAAGGCGGTGTGGCTGTTCTTCGGCACGGGCCAATACCTGAGCCAGGGCGATATCGGCTCCACCAGCCAGACCCAGACTTGGTACGGCATCATCGTCCAGTCGGGAACGACCGGCAATGCGCCCGCGATCAACGATCCCCTCGCGTGGCGCACGAGCGGAACCTCGCCTCTGGTGCAACGCTCGATCATTGCGGAACAGGCACCGACCAGCAACTCGCTCGGAGGTCGCGTGATCACCAGTGGCTCGTCCGGTGACACGAGCGGCAAGTCCGGCTGGTACATCGATCTGATCTCGCCGGTCGCAGGCGCGCAGGGCGAGCGGATGGTGACGCCCAACCAGTTCCAGGGCAGCCTGCTGCTCGGCACCTCGATCATCCCGCAGGCGACAGACCCATGCAGCCCGTCTGGCGCGGGCTGGATCATGGCGATTAATCCGTTCACGGGCACCAACCCGGGATCACCGTTCTTCCTCACGCCGACGGATACGATTACTGTCAACGGCGTGGTCTATGCCTCGGCGGCTGTCGGCTTCACATCCAGCCCAAACAATCCGATCTTCGTGGGGAACACCATGCTGACCAGCTTCGACAACGCTACCGTAAGCAGCATCCAGACAGCGGGCAACGTCGGCATCATCCAGCGCTTGTCCTGGCGCGAACTCTTCGGACACTGAGCACTTGGCCCATGGCTCGCATCGCTTCTAGACGACGATTCCGGAGCATGAACATGCACCACCGCAGCAGCCGGGGATTCACGCTGATGGAGCTGATGATCGTGGTCGCGATCGTCGGCATTCTGGCGGCCATCGCCCTGCCCTCTTACAACAGCTACGTCCTCCGATCGCGGCGCTCTGCGGCCGAGGCCTGCCTGTCGAGCCTGGGCAACTACATGGAACGCTACTACGCCACCAACATGAGTTATCAAAGCGGCGGCAGCAACATCGCACTGCCCACCCTTGATTGCTCAACCTCGCAGAACACCGGCGCTTATTACACCTACGGGTTTGTCGCGGGAACCGTAAGCTCGACCGCTTACACCCTCCAGGCGCAGCCGTATGGATCGCAGCTCAGCGACACCCAGTGCGCAACGCTGACCCTGGACTATCAGGGCACCCGCAACATGATCGGGGCAACGGACCCCAACGCCGGAGATTGCTGGCGGCAGTGATCAATCAAGCTTCCGTCCGCCATTCTGGGCGCGAGCGCAGCATTAAGGACTGCTGGCAGCATTAAGACAGTGCTTCGCAGTTGACCGGCCTTGAGAGTCAACGGCATGGCGTGAGTTGCTTGTGGCGAAAACCCTTTCCCCTTCGACAGGCCCGAACGGAAATAAAGGCTCCACAGCGCCGGATTGAATCAGTGGTGCCTATGCAGCAGGGCCATAATGAGCACTCAATCCTGCCCACGGCCTGATCTTGGCCAGCGTCTTGCCCAGAGACTCTTTGGCCATTTCCCGATCGTAGTCCATCTGCAATCCGAGCCAGAACTCCTCGGACATGCCGAAGAAACGGGAGAGCCGCAGTCCGGTATCAGCCGTAATAGAACGCTTGCCGGCGATGACTTCGCCGATTCGGCGCTGTGATACGCCGATTTCCTTCGCCAGCCGGTACTGCGTGATCTCCATCGGCTTCAGGAACTCTTCCAGCAGAATTTCGCCGGGTGCAGGGTAAGGAACTTTGCGCATGATTCTCTCCTTCAATGGTAATCCACGATCTCGACAGATTCCGGACCTGTATCAGTCCACCGGAAGCACACACGCCACTGGTCGTTAACGCGGATGCTGTGCTGTCCCGCCCGTTTGCCTTTCAAGGCTTCCAGGCGGTTCGCGGGCGGGATCCTGAGATCGTCGAGCTGGCCTGCCCGGTTGAGCATCGCCAGCTTGCGCATTGCCACGGCCTCGATGTTCGCGAAGCGCTTCACGCGATCGCCGCTGAACATCCTTTCCGTTTCTTTGCAGCGGAATGACTTGATCATGATTAATACTATCGTATCTCGTTACTACCGTAAATCGCCAGTATTGTCAGCGTGCCTTATAGCACCTGCCCCTGCTCTCAGCTGAAACTAAAAGCCCTTCACCGCATCCAGGACGACCAAGTCCGCCACCCGCCGTGCCGAAGCCAGTGACAGGGTGATGCCTAGGCGGTAGTGGCCGGTGTTGAGCAGCAGTCCATCGGCGCCCGGTACGGGGCCGATCAGTGGCGCGACGCCGCGCGGCCGCGGCCGCAGTCCGGCCCACTGGTTTTCGATGTCGAGGCTGGCGGCCGGCGGCCACAGGCGCTTTGCGCAGTCCATTAGGAACACGCGCGCTTGGCTTGTGATGCTGAGATCGAAGCCGGCGTCTTCCAGCGTGCTGCCGACGAGGATGCGGCCGTCGCGGCGCGGGATGAGGTAGGCCTGTTCGTCCATGCAAATGTGATCGAGCTGACCCGGCCGGCCGCGCAGCAGCAGCATCTGGCCCTTGACCGGGAGCACGCTGGCGGCCTCGTGCAGCCTGCTCGACCATGCACCGGCCGCGAGCACGGCGTAGCGGCAGGCGATCACGCCTTGCGCGGTCTGCACGCCGGTGAGCCGGCCATTTTCGACCTGCCAGCCGAGAGCGGGCGTTTGTTCGATGACATGCACGCCGAGCATTTGCAGGCGGCGGTGCAGCGCGCGCATCAGGCGCGGATTGCGCACCTGCGCCACCTGCGGGAACCAGCGACCCGGCCCTTGATCTTCGCTCACCCAGGCGCCGCAAACCCAGTATTCGGGGTCGATGCCGGTGGCCTCGCGCAGTTCCGCGCAATAACCGGGATAGCGCCGCAGGCTTTCGTCGAGCAGCTCGCGGATTTCCGGAACCGGGTCGTCCGGCGGCAGCGGCGAGAGGATGCCGCCGCCGGCCCAGGACGCTTCGCGCCCCACCGCGCCCCGTTCCAGCACGCAGACACGAAGGCCGCGGCGCGCGAGTTCCAGTGCCGTCGTGGCGCCGATCACGCCCGCGCCAACCACGACGGCGTCAAAGCCCGCCGGCGGTTTATTCATGCTCACCCGCTCTAGGCTGCAACAGTTCGTCGCCTGTTATTTTATATAAACTAACACACATAATAGTAATTATATTAAAACATTTTACTGCGCGGCAAAGCTTACAGCGGGTGACCGTGAAATGCAGCGGCGAGCGGCGTCGCGAACGCAATCCGCTCAGCCCGCAACCTGATCCGACTGTCGGCAACGGCTGGCGGTCATACACAAGCTGATGGAATATGGCTACATGAGCATGTGTGCGCGCATGCGCCGCCAAGCCGGATTCACGCTGATCGAGCTGCTGACCGTGATCAGCATGGGCGCGATTTTGGCCATGATCGCCGTGCCCAGCTACAGCAGCTTCGTCCAGAACGCGCAGCGCACACAGATTTCCACCGATCTGTATCTGGCGCTGACCAGCGCGCGCTACGAGGCGATCACGCGCAACGATAACGTGGTGATGGAGCAGCTCAGCGGCAGTTGGCAGAACGGCTGGCAGGTGTTCGAAAACCAGAGCGGCAACGGCCAGCTCGCCAGCGGCCAGGCGCCGCTGCTGATTGGCAGCCCGCTCAATTCGCAATTCACGCTGAGCGGCTACGGCGGCACGCAGATCCTGTTCCAGCCTTCCGGCCGCGCGCTGGCGCCGGCGGATTTTTACCTGTGCGCGAACACTCCCGCCAAGTCCAGCCACATCAGCGTGCAGTTGTCCGGCAGCATCAGCCTGCACGACATGACCGATTTC
>JBOICL010000468.1:0-2194 GCA_050740055.1 Stenotrophobium sp. | reverse complement strand
GCAACTGGTGCAGCAGATCTGCGGCGGCGAAGTGCATCCGGTCACGCAGGTCGGCCGCACGCAGCCGGAACAGGTGAACGTGCGCCTGCGCCACACGCGGCTCACGCGGCTGCTCGGCCACGAGATCAGCGACAAGGTGGTCGAGCAACTGCTCACGCGCCTGGGCATCTCCACCCGCCACGAGATCGGCGGCAGCTGGGTCGCGCGTGTGCCGAGCCATCGCTACGACCTGCGCATCGAGGCCGACCTCATCGAAGAAGTCGCGCGCCTCTACGGCTACGACAAGATTCCGGTCAAGGCTTATGCCGCGCAGCTTGCGCCCGGCCGGCCGCAGGAAACGCAGCGCCCGCTCGACCGCGCGCGCGACAGCCTGGTCACGCGCGGCTGGCAGGAAACCGTTTCGCTCGCCTTCGTCGAGCCGCGTGTGCAACAGTTGCTCACGCCCGATGCGCAGGGCGTCGCGCTCGACAACCCCATCGCCGAACAGCTCGCCGTAATGCGCACGACGCTGTGGAGCGGACTCATTCCGGCGTGGCTGCACAACCACCAGCGCCAGCAGAAGCGCGCGCGCCTGTTCGAGTGCGGCGTGTGCTTCGAGGAGCGCGAAGGCCGGATCGTCGAGACTCAGCGTATCGGCGGACTCGCCGCCGGCAGCGCCCTGCCCGAACAGTGGGGCGCCGCCGAACGCCCGGCCGATTTCTTCGACCTCAAGGCCGACGTGCTCGCTCTGCTCGGCAGCGCGGCCGGCGAATACCGCTTTGAGGCCGCCGCCCACCCGGCGCTGCATCCAGGCCGCAGCGCGCGCATTTTGCGCGGCGAGCGCCACGCCGGCTGGATCGGCGCACTGCATCCGCAAACAGTGCAGCAGCTCGATCTGCCAGAAGCGCCCTGCGTCTTTGAGCTCGACTGGCTCGCCATTCGCGATGTCTCTCTACCCCGGTCAACGGCGCTCTCAGAATTTCCCTCGTCGCGGCGCGACCTCGCCATCGTCGTCAAGGAAACCGTCACCGCCCAGCAGATCATTGACTGCGTACGGCATGCCGGTGGCAATTCCTTGCAGAAAGTTTTTGTGTTCGATATTTACCGTGGAAAAGGCTTAGGAGATGCCTGCAAAAGTGTCGCCTTCGGCTTGATTTTCAATGATTATTCGCGCACCCTTACCCTAGAAGAAATTGATGCCGCCGTCGCCCGCATCACACAGGCGCTGGCACAAGAACTCGGCGGTTCGATCAGGGCTTGAGAACCTCGGAACAAGGGGCACCGCATCGTGGCGTTAACCAAGGCTGAGCTGGCCGAAGCGCTGTTTGAAGAGCTGGGCCTCAACAAGCGCGAGGCTAAAGAGTTCGTGGACCTGTTCTTCGAGCAGATCCGCGAGCACCTTGAAGCGGGCGAAGAAGTGAAGCTCTCCGGGTTCGGCAATTTCGAGTTGCGCTCCAAGAACCAGCGGCCCGGCCGCAATCCCAAGACCGGCGAAGAAATCCCAATCTCGGCGCGGCGCGTCGTCACCTTCCGCCCCGGCCAGAAGCTGCGCCTCAGAGTCGAGTCAGATGCGCGCCGCTGATCAGAAACTGGCCGAGTTGCCTGAAATCCCGCGTAAGCGCTATTTCGCCATCGGCGAAGTCAGCGAGCTATGTGCGGTCAAGCCGCATGTGCTGCGCTACTGGGAGCAGGAATTCCCGCAGCTCAAACCGGTCAAGCGCCGTGGCAACCGCCGCTACTACCAGCAGGACGATGTGCTGATGGTACGGCATATCCGCAGCCTGCTTTACGAACAGGGTTTCACCATCGGCGGTGCGCGCCTGCGCCTGCGTGAAATGCCCAAGGCGGTCGTGCCGGCACAGGCCGTCCCGCCGGCGCCGCAGAGTCCGGCAAAAGCGATGCTGCCGCGCGGAAGCACCCGTCGCGCAACCGAAATCAAGAAGCTGCGCACGGAACTGGAGTCATTGCTCAAACTGTTCCACGCATGATTCTTTTCATTCGGCACGTCATCCGCTAACATGCGCGGCCCTCGATGCGGACAGCCCGCATCGGCAAGCTTGTTTAACGATCGGGGCGTAGCGCAGCCTGGTAGCGCACCTCCTTGGGGTGGAGGTGGTCGGAGGTTCAAATCCTCTCGCCCCGACCAATTTTCAAAGTCCTGCCTATTCAAGAACCCGCCGCGTCAGAATAGTTGTCGCCTCTTTAGCTTTTAACC
>JBOICL010000467.1:0-9788 GCA_050740055.1 Stenotrophobium sp. | reverse complement strand
CCAAGTAATCGAACCCCAATTCAGAGGAATCAACAATGTCAGCTAAAGAAGTGAAGTTTGGTGATGACGCCCGCGCCCGCATGGTCGCCGGTGTCAACGTACTCGCCAACGCGGTAAAAGTAACGCTCGGCCCCAAGGGCCGCAACGTGATCCTGGACAAGTCCTACGGCGCCCCCACAGTGACCAAGGACGGCGTCTCCGTCGCCAAGGAAATCGAACTGCGGGACAAGTTCGAGAACATGGGCGCACAGCTGGTGAAGGAAGTCGCTTCCAAGACCTCCGACGCGGCCGGCGACGGTACCACCAACGCCACCGTGCTGGCGCAGGCGATTCTGGCCGAAGGCCTGAAGTCGGTCACCGCCGGCGTGGACCCGATGGACATCAAGCGCGGCATCGACAAGGCCGTCGAGACCGTCACCGCCGAGATCAAGAAGCTCTCCACCCCCTGCAAGGATCGCAAGGCGATCGCGCAGGTCGGCACCGTGTCCGCCAACGCGGACGAGACCATCGGCAAGATCATCGCCGACGCGATGGACAAGGTCGGCAAGGAAGGTGTCATCACAGTTGAAGACGGTTCGGGCCTGGAAAGCGAACTGAACGTGGTCGAGGGCATGCAGTTCGACCGCGGCTACCTCAGCCCCTACTTCATCAATCAGGCGCACAGCCAGCAGGTCGAGCACGAGAATCCGCTGATCCTGATCACCGAAAAGAAGATCAGCAACATCCGCGAAATGCTGCCGGTGCTGGAGCAGGTCGCCAAGGCCGGCCGTCCGCTGATCGTGATCGCGGAAGACGTGGAAGGCGAAGCGCTGGCCACCCTGGTGGTCAACAATCTGCGCGGCATCCTCAAGGTTGCCGCCGTCAAGTCTCCGGGCTTCGGCGACCGTCGCAAGGAAATGCTCAAGGACATCGCGACTCTCACAGGCGCGACCGTGATTTCCGAAGAAGTTGGCCTGTCGCTCGAGAAGGCCACTCTGGCCGACCTGGGCACCGCCAAGAAGATCCAGATCGACAAGGAAAATACCACCATCATCGACGGCGCCGGCAAGAAGGATGCGATCTCGAACCGCATCAAGGAAATCCGCACGCAGGTCGAAGACGCCACCAGCGACTACGACAAGGAAAAGCTCCAGGAACGCTTGGCCAAGCTCTCAGGCGGCGTGGCCGTGATCAAGGTCGGCGCCGCGACCGAAGTCGAGATGAAGGAAAAGAAGGCGCGCGTTGAAGACGCCCTGCACGCGACCCGTGCGGCCGTCGAGGAAGGCATCGTCGCCGGTGGCGGCGTGGCCCTGGTCCGCGCCAGCAAGGCGCTGGAAAAGCTCAAGGGTGCGAACGACGACCAGACGGTCGGCATCAACATCCTGCGCCGTGCGATCCAGGAACCGCTGCGCATGATCGTGCGCAACGCCGGTGAAGAATCGTCCGTGGTGCTCAACAAGGTCTATGAAGGCAAAGGCGCCTACGGCTACAACGCCGCCAACGGCGAATACGGCGACATGATCGAGATGGGCATCATCGACCCGGCCAAGGTCACGCGCCTGGCGCTGCAGAACGCGGCCTCGGTCGCCGGCCTGCTGCTGACCACCGAAGCGATGATCGCCGAACTGCCGAAGAAGGATGAGCCGATGATGCCTCCGGGCGGCGGCGGCATGGGCGGTATGGGCGGCATGGGCGATTTCTAAAGCCTGCTTCACTCGCTGCAAAGTGTTATCTCAGGGCTCCTTCGGGAGCCCTGATCTTTTATGCGGCTTGAGCATGTGAAGACCGGCGGCGACAATACGCGCCTCACACCAGCGAGCCGCCCATGAAACCCATTTCCCTGACCCGTTTCCTGATCGAAGAACAGCGCGCCATCGGCCAGATCAATGCCGATCTGCGCCTGCTGATCGAAGTGGTGGCGCGCGCCTGTAAGACCATCTCCATCGCCGTGGGCAAGGGTGCGCTGGGCGGAGTGCTCGGCAATGCCGGCACCGACAACGTGCAGGGCGAGGCGCAGAAGAAGCTGGATGTGCTGTCCAACGAAATCCTGCTCGAAGCTAACGAGTGGGGCGGCCATCTGGCGGCGCTGGCGTCCGAGGAGATGGACGACCCGCACCCGATTCCGCACCGCTACCCCAAGGGCGGCTATCTGCTGGTGTTCGATCCGCTGGATGGCTCCAGCAATATCGATGTGAACATTTCCGTCGGCACCATTTTTTCGGTGCTGAAATGCCCGGAAGGCGTGACCGAGCCAGATGAAAAAGCCTTCCTGCAGCCGGGTACCAGACAGGTCGCGGCGGGCTATGCCGTCTACGGCCCCAGCACGACGCTGGTGCTGACGCTGGGCGACGGCGTGCATTCCTTCACCCTCGACCGCGAACTCGGCAGTTTCGTGCTGACGCAGCGCAATCTGCGGATTCCGCCCGACACCCAGGAGTTCTCGATCAATACTTCCAACACGCGCCATTGGGAAGCGCCGGTGAAGCGCTACGTGGACGAAATGCTCGCCGGCAAGGAAGGCCCGCGCGGCAAGGACTTCAACATGCGCTGGGTCGCGTCGATGGTCGCCGACGTGCACCGCATCATCACGCGCGGCGGCGTCTTCATGTACCCGCTGGACACCAAGACGGCGAAGCAGGGCGGCAAGCTGCGCCTACTTTACGAAGCCAACCCCATGAGCTTCATCGTCGAGCAGGCGGGCGGCGCATCCACCACCGGCCGCGAACGCATCCTCGACATCCAGCCGCACAAACTACACCAGCGCGTGCCGGTGATCCTGGGCTCAAAGAACGAGGTGGAGCGAGTGACCGCTTATCACCAAGCTTGAACCAGCCGGTTTCTTTTTCCAGGTTTTCCAAGGGCATGAATTCCCTGTAAATGTTGCAATTTCCCGTTATTGATAAACGGTGTAGGCTCATATCCCGCATGCTCTGCACTTACGGGGGTAACGTCATGGCAAACGTCGAATGGGTGATTCAAGGGCTGGGCTGGAACAACTGCAACTGTGCCTGGGGCTGCCCCTGCCAGTTCAATGCGCTGCCGACCACAGGCAACTGTCGCGCACTTTGCCTGGTGCATATCGACAAGGGGCATTTCGGCAAGGTGAAGCTCGACGGTTTGAATTTTGCCGCGACGGTGGCGTGGCCCGGCCCGATTCATTTGGGCAACGGCACGCTGCAGGCAGTCATCGACGAACGCGCCAAGCCGGAGCAGCGCGCCGCGCTGGAAGCCATTGCCCAAGGCCGCGAGACCGACGCAGGCGCAACGATTTTCCAGGTTTTCAGCACTACCTACTCCACTGTGCTGGAAACGCTCTACAAGCCGTTTGAGGCTGATGTTTCCATCGACAAGCGCAAGGTGCGGCTGCGGATTCCCGGACTGGTCGAATCGAGCGGAGAGTCGATCAAGAATCCCGTCACGGGTGCTGAACATCGTGCAAAGGTGTCCTTGCCGAACGGATTTGAATACAGGGAGGCCGAGTACGTGAGCGGCACCACCCGCAGCCAGGGCGCGGTGGCGCTTGATCTCAAGGCATCCCATGCGCATATCAACCGTTTCCACTGGAGCACTCACGGCTACGTGAGCTGAAGCGTAAAGGCGCATCCGTTCATGGGGCCGGACAACGCGTCCGCCACCGCGCTCGAGGGCCTGCTGCAACGCGATCGCTGGTGGGTGCTCGCTGGCCTGACCGCAACGGTCGCGCTGTGCTGGTTCTATCTGGTGCCGATGTCGCTGGACATGTACGGCGGCATGAGCGGTCCTTCGCGGTGGATGATGGTCGGCTCCTGGGACGGCCGCTATTTTTCCCTGATGCTGCTCATGTGGGCGGTGATGATGGCGGGCATGATGCTGCCGAGCGCCGCGCCGGTCATCCTGCTCTACGGCGCCGTGCTCCGCAAAAGCGCGCCGTCAGCGCAAGCGGTTCCCCGGGTATATGCGTTCATGCTGGGCTACCTGCTGGCGTGGGCGGGCTTCAGCCTGCTGGCCACACTGTTGCAGTGGGGGCTGAGCAGGGTAGTGCTGCTGTCGCCGATGATGCTGAGCCGCAGTCCGCTGCTCGGTGGCGCGATTCTTTTCACCGCCGGTCTTTATCAATGGACACCTCTCAAGCAGGCCTGTCTGCGCATCTGCCGCAGCCCGGCGGAATTCATCGCCCGGCACTGGCGGAGTGGGCTGCCCGGCGCCCTGCGCATGGGCGCCGGGCACGGGCTGTTCTGCATCGGCTGCTGCTGGGCGCTGATGCTGCTGCTGTTTTTCGGCGGCGTGATGAACCTCTTATGGATCGCCGCGATCAGCATCGCCGTGCTTCTCGAAAAACTCGCACCGCTTGGTGTCCAGGGCGGAAAGCTGAGCGGACTCTTGCTGCTGATAACGGGGGTGGTGGTCGCTATCACTGGTTGAGAAGACCGTTCAGGTGCGCGGATTGAAGGCAAAGTGCTTCGACATCTCCTGGTAAAGCTCGCGATCCGCTTCGCTTGCGGCCGGTGGCGTGACGATTTGCAGCGTGACGAACTGATCGCCCGGTGTGGCGCCGGGCAGGCCGCGCCCCTTGAGGCGCATTTTTTTGCCGGCCTGTGAGCCGGCGGGCAGGTTCAGTTCGACGCTGCCGCCCAGTGTCGGCACCGCGATCTTGCCGCCCAGCGCTGATTCCCAGGGGGCGATATTGACAGTGCAGTGGATGTCGCGGCCTTCCGCCTTGAACTGCGGATGCGGCGAGAAATCCACCTCCAGCAGCAGGTCGCCGCCGTGTCCGCCCTGCTCGGCGAGCCGGATGGTCTTGCCCGCGGTGATGCCCTTGGGAATGCGCACGTTCAGGTTGCGGCCGTTGCTCAGGCTGATGCTGCGGCTGGCGCCGTGGTAGGAGTCTTCCAGCGCGATGCTGAGCTTGGCGCGCGTGTCTTCGCCGCCGCCCATGTCGAAGCCGCCTGCGTCGAAAGGCGAGCCGCCGCCCATGCCGCCCGCGCCGCCGAACAGGCTGGAGAAGAAATCCGAGAATCCGCCGGTGTCCGCGCTTGCATGGCCGCGCCGGCCGCGCGCGCCGCCCGCGCTCCAGCCGGGCGGCGGCGTGAATGGGTTGCCGCCGCGCCAGTTCGCGCCGAGCGAGTCGTAGGCCCCGCGTTTCTTGGCATCGCTGAGAACCTCGTTGGCCTCGTTGATCTCCTTGAACTTGTCTTCCGCGCCCTTGGCCTTGTTCTTGTCCGGGTGAAATTCTCGCGCCAGTTTGCGGTAGGCCTTCTTGATCTCCTCGGCAGTGGCCGAACGCGAGACGTCGAGTATCTTGTAATAGTCTTTGTAATCCATGCGGCAAGCTTAAAACAGATTGGAGCGCCGACGCGCCCGATGGTTTTTGAATGGTGGTGAATGGCCTGCCCTTACAATGCGGCAGGACACTCCGATTCCAAGAGGCTGACGATGAACTGGCTTGTGCTGTTCCAGGCAGCGGGACTGCTGACGCTATCCAATATCTTCATGACGTTTGCCTGGTACGCGCACCTGCGCGAACTCAGCGGCAAGCCCTGGTATCTCGCCGCGTTGATTTCCTGGGGCATCGCGTTTTTCGAGTACATGTTGCAGGTGCCGGGCAACCGCATCGGCTATACCGCGCTGACCCTGCCGCAACTGAAAATCATGCAGGAAGTGATCACGCTCTCGGTGTTCGTGCCGTTCGCGTTCTTCTTCATGAAGACGCCGCTGAAGCTGGACTACCTGTGGGCGGCGCTGTGCATCGGCGGCGCGGTGTATTTCATTTTCCGCGATTAGAAATCGCTGATTAAGCTGCCTTCGCTCACAACGCTTACTCAGCGATTCCAAGGGCGTGTGTAATCAGAATACGTAAGGCAGCAGCCACCAGCTGCGCTTCTTATACGCGGCCCACTCCGGGTAGCGTGACATGCTGGCCTCCTTGAGCCGCATGTTCACCGCGAACAGGCCCATCCAGACCCAGGCCAGCACGATCGGCGGCAGCCAGTGCCAGACCATCAGCGCGAAGGAGCCGTAGATCATCATCTCGCCGAGGTAATTGGGGTGACGGATGTACTTGTGCATGCCGTCGGTGATGAGTCCGCGCTGCACGCGCAGGGTGAAATATTTCTGCGCGTCGGCGGCGATCATGATCACGCAGCCGAGGATGCACAGGCTGATGCACAGGCAGTACCAGGCGTTGACCGGCAGCGGATAGAGCGGCCGCGAAACGCCCGAGATCAGCAGCCAGCCGAACACCCAGTACCAGCCGAGTACACCGAGAAAGGAGTTGATGCCGCCGCCGATGGTGATGCGCTTCTGCCAGTTGGGATCGGGGAAGGCGGTGTCCTTGAGGATCCACACGAGGCCGTAGGAGCCGTGCATGGCGAGGTAGATCCACGCCGCGGTCGAAGTGTTGTGGTAGTACCACATGAGCGCGCCGAGGAAGAGAAAGGTGCCGGCTTTCTGGAAGTTGATCGCCCAGGCGAATTTCCACGGACGCGGGCCGCCGCCGAAATCGGTGACCAGCCAGTCGGTGAACCTGCGGGCAGTGACAGCCCAGGTGGGCGCGTTGGCGGGGACGGTCGCGGAGCGGGCAGTGTTGGGCGTGCTGGACATGGCGGTGGCTCGGACAAATCGGACAGACAGACGCTACTCTATGCCCCAAGTCGATAAATGAGGAGAGACAACGATGATTTCCGCAGAGGAGTACCAAAATCACGACGGCCTCGGTCTGGCTGATCTGGTGCGCAGGAAAGAGGTGACGGCCGGCGAGTTGCTCGAAGCCGCCATCGCCCGCGCCGAGGCGGTGAATCCCCGGCTCAACGCCATCATCATGCCGATGCACGACATCGCGCGGACGCGGGCGAAGGAGAGCTTGGACGGCCCCTTCGCCGGCGTGCCTTTCCTGACCAAGGACCTGTTCCAGGAATACGCCGGCGTGCCCACGGCCTTCGGCTGCAAGGCGCTCAAGGCGGCGCGCTACACACCGGCGGTGCATTCCGAAATGGTGGTGCGCTGGCTCAAGGCCGGCGTGGTGATTTTCGGCCGCACCAATACGCCGGAGTTCGGCGCCAAGGCAATCACCGAACCGGACGCCTGGGGGCCGACACGCAATCCCTGGAATCTCGATCGCGTACCCGGTGGTTCTTCGGGTGGGTCGGCGGCAGCGGTCGCCGCGGGCATCGTGCCAATGGCCGGCGCCAACGACGGCGGCGGCTCCATCCGCATTCCCGCCGCGCACTGCGGCCTGTTCGGCATCAAGCCGGGCCGTGGCCGCACGCCCTGGGGGCCGGAGATGAGCGAGGCCATGCACGGCGCGGCGATGAACCACATCGTCTCGCGCTCGGTGCGCGACAGCGCCGCCATGCTCGACGCCACGCAGGGGCCGGAAATCGGCTCGATGTATCGCATCGCACCGCCGGAACGGCCCTATCTTGAAGAAGTGAAGCGCGATCCGGGCAAGCTGCGCATCGCCTGGACCTCGCGCTCGCCCATCGGCACCGAGGTCCATCCGGAGGCGGTGAAAGCGGTGGAGGATGCAGCGAAACTGCTGGCCTCGCTGGGCCATCACGTTGAGCAGGCCGAGCCGCAGATCGACGGCATGCAACTGGCCAAGGATTTCATCGTCATGTGGTTCGCCAACTGCGCCGCGACGGTGGACGCGATCAAGCGCCAGACCGGCTGCGGCGACGGCGGCTTCGAGCTGGACACTCTGGCCATGGCCGCCTTCGGCCACGCCAGCCGCGCCAACGAATACGTCGAGGGCTACCAGCGCTGGAATACCTACACCCGCAAGCTCGGCGAGTTTCACCAGAAATACGATCTCTACCTGACGCCGACGCTGGCGCAGCCGCCCGCGCGCGTCGGCGAGATCGCCACGCCGCACTGGCAGCATGTGGCGATGAAAATTCTGATGGCGCTGGGCCTGTCGCGCGTGATCCTCAAGTCGGGAATGATCGAGCAGATGGTGCAGGAGAACCTCAAGTGGGTGCCGTTCACCCAGATCGGCAACCTCACCGGCGTGCCGGCGATGAGCGTGCCGCTGCACTGGACAGCGGATGGCTTGCCGCTGGGCGTTCAGCTCGTCGCCGCGCACTGCGGCGAGGGCCTGCTGTTCCGTGTCGCCGGGCAACTGGAGCAGGCGAAACCCTGGGCGGATAAAAGGCCGGTGATTTGATGCGGCGGCAATTCAAGGATTCTCTGAATAAGCGCCTTCCGTCGTTTCGCGCCGAGGTTTTTAAGCAACAGCAACACGCACCCGCTCTCAGTATCAGAGTCTGATTTTGTGTTTAAATATATTAACTAAATAGTTAATTATTCATTAAATAAAAACAACATGAAGCGCCAAACAAGGCAGAGCGGATGGCGGTGCAGGGCATGACGGAAGCCGCAGAAACACCCTTGCAGATCGTGCAGCGGCTGAAGCCCGCGCTCGCGGCCGCAGCCGCAAAAGTTTTTGCCGCCAGCCCCTTCGTGCGCCAGGTCTGTGAGCTCGATGCCGGGTTATTTCCCGGCTGGCTGGAGAGCGGCCTGTTCGAGCATGGCCGCGCGCCCGGAGAAACCGCGCGGCTGATCGCCGCCGCCTGCGCGGATGCGCCCGACGAGGCGGCGCTGATGCGTGCGCTGCGCCAGACGCGGCGGCGCGCGATGGAGCGCATCGCCTTCCGCGACCTCGCCGGCCTTGCGCCGCTGGACGAAACGCTGGCCGATCTTTCCGATCTGGCCGACGCTTGCTGCGCCTGCGCGCTGGGCTTCGCCGAAAAAAACCTGCAAGCTCGCTGGGGTGCGCCGCGTGGCGAAGACGGCGGCACCGAAGCACGCCCGGTGATTCTCGGCATGGGCAAGCTCGGCGGCCGCGAGCTGAATTTTTCCTCCGACATCGACCTGATCTTCTGCTACACCGTGGGTGGCGAGACGGCGGGGCCGCGCAGCGTCAGCAACGAGGAATACTTCGACCGTCTGGCGCAGGACACCGCGCGCATCCTGTCGGCGCGCACTGGCGACGGTTTCGTGTTTCGCGTGGATACGATGCTGCGGCCTTTCGGCTCCGCCGGCGCGCCGGCTTGGAGCTTCGATGCGATGGAGTCCTACTATCAGACGCACGGCCGCGAGTGGGAGCGCTACGCCTTCATCAAGGCACGCCCGGTGGCCGGCGACATCGGCGCGGGGCAGGCGCTGCTGAAAACGCTGCGGCCCTTCGTCTACCGCCGCTATCTCGACTACAACGCCATCATCAGCCTGCGCGAGTTGAAGCGCATGATCGAGGACGACGTGCGCCGCAAGGGCATGGAAGACAACATCAAGCTCGGCGCCGGCGGCATCCGTGAGATCGAGTTCATCGTGCAGTCCTTCCAACTCGTGCGCGGAGGACAGGAAGCGCCGCTGCGTGACAGCCGCCTGCGCGTCGTGCTGCGCTACCTCGCCCAAGCCGGCCATCTGTCCGCGCAAACTGCGACAGAGCTGGACGAGGCCTACGTGTTCCTACGCCGCGTGGAAAACGCTATACAGATGTATGCCGACGAGCAGACGCACGCGCTGCCGAAATCCGCCGAAGCGCGCGCCGCGCTGTGCACGGCGATGGATGCGGCGGATTGGAAGGAACTGGGCGCAAGGCTGGAACGGACACGCGATTTCGTGCAGCGCGAGTTCGGCCGCGTCTTCGGTGAACCCGTTGCGCTGCAAGCCGGTAAGGCCAGCGGTTTGCAGAACGTGGTGGATGCGATCTGGAACGGATTTTCCTCCGCGCAAGACAGCCTCAGCGCCTTGCAGGCGCAGGGTTTCACCGCGCAGACGCAGAACCTGCTGGACGCGCTCAACGACCTGCGCAACGCGCGGCTGGTGCGCGC
>JBOICL010000466.1:0-1610 GCA_050740055.1 Stenotrophobium sp. | reverse complement strand
CCGGAGGAGCCCTGCTCGGTGCTGCCGCTGGCGTAGTAGACGAGCCAGGCTTGCAACGTGAGGGTGGCGTCGGCCGGCGACGGCGCGGTAGTGGCCTGCGCGGGGCCGTTGGTGACGCTGACTTTTTTACATCACCCACGGGATGATGCCACCGGCGGTGCGCTTATAAATCGCCAGCCAATCATCGTCGAGATGGCATTCGAGATAGCCTTCCCAGACATCGCGCAAGGGATGTTCCCGATAGTGAGCGGGCAAAGGGTCGGTCGTTAGATCATTTAAAAAATCGAACAGCACTGCCTTGTCGCGTGGAGTGAGGCGGCGGCGCCGTAAATCGCTGGCGAAGGTCTTGCGGCGCTCGATATTCACAGGGAATCGACAAATTTCTTGAATTCATCGCGGCTGCGCATGACAACGCCAGGGCGCTTGCTGCGCAGGGCGCGCACGGTCTCAGCATTTGGGACATTGCCCCGCTCCGCCAGTGCGGCCATGACAGCCGCACGCGCGGTGCGTTTGCCGGTGCTGGCCATGACACGGTTTACAACAGATTCAGGAAGGGTAAGGGCGACGTTGCTCATGGGCACGCACCGTTCGGCAGAGGGATGAGCGCAATAATAACATCGGGATCAGGGCCGGGCCGCAGCTGCTTCCCGCAAAATGCTTATAGAGCCAGTTTGAGTTGCACAGTTTGCGAGCCACTATGATCAATCCTGCCCGCTATGCTAATTTGCAAGTGATTGAAAGTGATTTTATATTTAATATAATATTATTTAATCAATCTATTATAAGGACTGCGTCAAGTATTTTTGGTACAGCGGGTGAGGCTTTCCTTGCCACCTGCGCGCCGAAACAGGAAAATACGCAGGTGTTGCCGACCTCCTGTCATAGCCCGCGCCGATCCCGTGCGCGGGTTTCAACAAAAGCGAACCCTTAATGCCCACGAGATCCAGTCTCGCCAACGCCATCCGCGCGCTCTCCATGGACGCGGTGAAGAAAGCCAACTCTGGCCATCCCGGCATGCCGATGGGCATGGCGGATATCGCGGAGGTGCTGTGGAACGACTATCTCTCGCACAATCCCGCCGATACGAAATGGGCCGACCGCGACCGCTTCGTGGTCAGCAACGGGCATGGCTCGATGCTGCTGTATTCGCTGCTGCATCTGACCGGCTACGACCTGCCGCTGCAGGAGCTGAAAAATTTCCGCCAGTTGCACAGCAAGACCGCCGGTCATCCGGAATACGGCATCACGCCGGGCGTCGAGACCACCACCGGCCCGCTGGGGCAGGGCATCGCCAACGCAGTCGGCATGGCCATCGCCGAGCGCGTGCTGGCCGCGCGCTTCAACCGCGACGGGCATGAGATCGTCGATCACCATACCTATGTGTTCTGTGGCGACGGCTGTCTCATGGAAGGCATCAGCCACGAAGCCAGTTCGCTGGCGGGCACACTGGGCCTGAACAAGCTGGTGCTGTTCTACGACGACAACAATATTTCCATCGACGGCGAAGTCCACGGCTGGTTCCGCGACGACACGCCGCTGCGCTTCGAGGCTTATGGCTGGCAGGTGGTGCGCAATGTGGACGGCCACAATCCGGCCGAGATCAAGAAGGC
>JBOICL010000465.1:0-2448 GCA_050740055.1 Stenotrophobium sp. | reverse complement strand
CGCCTGACCACGCAGATGAAGTCGGTGGGCGAGGTAATGGCGATCGGCCGCAACTTCCAGGAATCCCTGCAAAAGGCGATGCGCGGCCTCGAGACCGGCTCCGACGGCTTTGATCCGCAGGTCGTGGACTTCGGCGAAAACTCGATGGCGCGCATCCGCGAAGAATTGGCGACCGCCCGCGCCAAACGGTTGTGGTACGTGGGCGACGCCTTCCGCGCCGGGCTGAGCGTGGACGAAGTGTTCAGGCTCTCGAAAATCGATCCCTGGTTCCTCGACCAGATCGAGGAGCTGATCCAGGTCGAGACCGAGATCGCGCAGCACAAGATTGGCAATGTCGATGCGGATGCCCTGCGCCGTTACAAGCGGCTGGGCTTTTCCGATCGTCGCCTCGCAGCGCTGATGGCGGTCAAGGAGGAATCCGTGCGCGCGCGTCGCCACAAGCTCAACGTGCGCCCGGTGTACAAGCGCGTGGACACCTGCGCTGCGGAGTTTCCGTCGAGCACCGCCTACCTGTATTCGAGCTACGACGAGGAGTGCGAAGCCGCCCCCTCGCAGCGCGACAAGATCGTCGTGCTCGGCGGCGGGCCCAACCGCATCGGTCAGGGCATCGAGTTCGATTACTGCTGCGTGCACGCCTCGCTGGCGCTGCGCCAGGATGGTTACGAAACCATCATGATCAACTGCAATCCGGAAACCGTGTCCACCGATTACGACACCTCGGACCGCCTGTATTTCGAACCGCTGACCTTCGAGGACGTGATGGAAATCATCGACCTCGAAAAGCCCAAGGGCGTGATCGTGCAGTTCGGCGGCCAGACACCGCTCAAGCTCTCGCGCCAACTGGAGGCCGCGGGTGCGCCGATCATCGGCACCTCGCCAGATTCCATCGATCTGGCCGAAGACCGCGAGCGCTTCCAGAAACTGGTGGACAAGCTCGGCTTGCTGCAACCGCCAAATGGCACCGCGACTTCCGAAAAGCAGGCGCTGGCGGTGGCCAACAAGGTTGGCTATCCGCTGGTGGTGCGCCCGTCCTACGTACTCGGCGGCCGCGCCATGGAAATCGTGCACGACGATGAGGACCTCAACCGCTACATGACCGAAGCGGTGAAGGTGTCGAACGAGTCGCCGGTGCTGCTCGACCGCTTTCTCAACAACGCCATCGAAGTGGACGTGGACGCACTCTGCGACGGCACCGGCGTGGTGATCGGCGGCATCATGGAGCACATCGAGGAGGCCGGTGTGCATTCCGGCGATTCGGCCTGCTCGCTGCCCGCGTACTCACTGCCGAAGAAAGTGCAGGACGACATCCGTGGCCAGATCGTGAAACTGGCCAAGGCGCTCAAGGTTGTTGGCCTCATGAACGCGCAGTTCGCGGTGCAGGGCGAAAAGGTCTATCTGCTGGAAGTGAATCCGCGCGCCTCGCGCACCTCGCCTTTCGTGTCCAAGGCCACCGGCCGCCCGCTCGCCAAGATCGCCGCGCGCTGCATGGCTGGCCAGAGTCTCAGGAGCCAGGGCATTACCGGCGAAGTGATCCCTGCGTATTACTCGGTCAAGGAGTCGGTGTTCCCGTTCAACAAGTTCCCGACCGTGGATCCGCTGCTTGGACCGGAGATGAAATCCACAGGCGAGGTCATGGGTGTGGGCAGCCATTTTGGCGAGGCGTTCAATAAGGCCCTGCTGGCGGCGGGCATGACCGTGCCGCGTGCCGGCACCGCGTTTATCAGCGTGCGCGACGGCGACAAGCCCAAGGCGATCGAGCTGGCGCGCATCCTGAACAGCCATGGCTTCCGCATCGTCGCGACGCATGGCACGGCCGCACTCATCAGCGCCGCTGGCATTGCCTGCGAAGGCGTTAACAAGGTCAAGGAAGGCCGTCCGCACTGCGTGGACATGATCAAGAACGGCGAGATCCACTTCATCGCCAACACCACGGAAGGCAAGAAATCCATCGAGGAATCGCGCTCGATCCGCGGCGCGGCGATCCAGCACAAGCTCTGCTACTTCACCACGATTGCCGGGGCGCTGGCCGCCGCGGTGGCAATGAATTACCTGGACGAGGAAGGCGTCAACCGCTTGCAAACTCTGCATGCGAGCCTGCACTGAAAGTCCTTACGCCGTCTTTGCAATGAGTGCTAAGGTTTCACCCGATTAACCCCGTAAACCCGTCACCCGCTCTCGCTTTATTGGATGCTTATATTGTTATGAAATATTGATCTATTATTAAAACAATCAATATTTTAAAACAATTACGGCCCTGTAAAACGCAAGAGCGGGTGCCCCATTTTTGACTTCTGAAATCATGAGCAAACATCCCCTGACGCTGCGCGGCGCGGAAAAGCTGCGCGAAGAACTGCGAGTGCTGAAATCCGAAACGCGCCCGCGTATCATCGCGGCCATCGCCGAGGCGCGCGCGCACGGCGACCTCAAGGAGAACGCGGAGTATCACGC
>JBOICL010000464.1:0-2264 GCA_050740055.1 Stenotrophobium sp. | reverse complement strand
GATCATGCACGGCGTCGCCATCCACGAAGATTTCGCCGGCGGTGATGTTCTCCAGCGCGTTGAGCGTGCGCAGCAAGGTGGATTTGCCGGAACCGCTGGGGCCGACGATGCAGACCACCTCGCCTCGGCGCACTTCGAGCGAGGCGTTCTTCAGACCCAGCACGCCATTGGTGTAGCGCTTTTCGACATTGCGCGCCTGGATCAAAAAACCGGACTGCGCAAGCGACGGCCCCTCACCCGCGCCTGCGGCGCGGCTTCTCCCGGAGGGAGAGGCAAGATTTTGCTCAGTCATGCGCCAGTCTCTTTTCCAGGCGGCGCACCAGCAGCGAGAGACTGCCGGTCAGCAGCAGGTACATCGCCGCCACCGTGAACCAGACCTCGAACGGGCTGAAAGTGGAACTGACCACCTCGCGGCCGGCCTTGGTCAGATCGGTGAGCGCCATCACCGACACCAGCGAGGAATCCTTAATCAGGCTGATGAACTGCCCGGCCAGGGGCGGCAGAACCTTCTTGAACGCCTGCGGCAGGATCACGTGGCGCATGGCCTGCGTCACGCTCATGCCGAGGCTGCGCGCCGCTTCCATCTGGCCCTTGGGTACCGCCTCGATGCCGGCGCGGATAATCTCAGCGACATAGGCGCCGGTGAACACCGCCAACGCGGCGACACCGGCGGTAAAGGCAGACAGGTTCAGCACCGTGCCGATGAAGAAATAGAAAATGAAAATCTGCACCAGCAGCGGCGTGCCACGGATGATCTCGACATAGGTGGTGGCAAGCGCATGCGTGGCCTCGTTGCGTGCGACACGGCCGAGGCCCGCGACCAGGCCGATGAGCAGCGCGAACACCAGCGACAGCGCGGAGATTTTCAGCGTGATCCACAGACCGATCAGCAGCGGGCCGGAGCGGATGCCGGATTTTTTTGCCAGCACATCGTTCTGGAATACAAGATCGCCGTTGCCCACCAGCAGCGCGTCGTAATGGCTGAACGTCTGGAGCCCCGCGCCCTTGAGTTCGCTCAGCGTCAGGGTCTTGCGGTCCGGCGAGAGCGCGACGAAGCCGTCGAAGGGCGCGCGGATCTCGTCGCCTTCCGTGTTCACCAGGTATTGCGGGATGCGCTGCCATTGCCAGTTGTAGTCGATGCGCGCGGTGGCCTTGTAGAGCGCAAAGCCGAGCGCGATCACGACGGCGGCATAGACGCCAAGCCAGAGCCAGCGGTACGTTCGCTGCGCCGTCATTTGACGTTCTGCATCCATGCCGTGCTCTCGAACCACTTGCCGTAGAGCGCGTCGTAGGTGCCGTCGCTCTTGATCTGCGCGAGAAAATTATTGAGCCAGTTGAGGAAGTCTGGATCGCCCTTTTTCACCGCCCAACCCAGCGGCTCGTGCGTGAACGGCTCCTTGAGCAGCACGAGATTCTGCGGGTTCTGCACGGCGTAGATCGCGTTGAACGGCAGGTCGTATACGAAGGCATCGGCGCGGCCGTTGCGCACCTCCATCGCGGCATCCGCCTCGGACTCGAAAGCCTTGAGCCGCGCCTTGGGCATGTAGCGGAGCGCGGCGATGTCGCCGGTGGTGCCGAGCTTGGTGGCGAGGGTGTAACGCGGATCGTTAAGGTCCTTGTAACTCTTGACTGTGCCGGCGAGTTTGCGGTTGAGCAGCACGGTCTGGCCGATGGTCGCGTAAGGATCGGTGAAATTCACCTGCAAATTGCGCTGCGGCGTGATCGTCATGCCGCCCATGAGCAGGTCGAACTTGTCTGTGAGCAATGCCGGAATGATGCCGTCCCACTGCGTGTTGACCAGCGTCAGCTTCACGCCCATGTAGCGTGCCATCAGTCTCGCGAGGTCCACGTCAAAGCCGATGAGCATGCCGTTCCGGTCGCGCATCTCGAAGGGCATGTAGCCCGCCTCTAGACCCACGCGCAGTTCGCCGCGCTTGAGCACCTGGTTGAGCGTGGACTGCTCCCACAGCGCGGAGTCGGCCGCCTGCGCGGTCAGCGCCGTCACCAGAAGGCTCAAACCCAGTAGAAATTTTTTCATGCTCCCGGCCTCATTTTGCATCACCCGCTCTGCTGGATTCAGGGCATCGCTTGTTGAATTATATTTACTACTATACTTATATATCAATATTATTTAACATCATTCAAGCGCTGGGGGTTTTAGCGGGTTCGGCAATGAACCGCAGTCCCTACAATAACGGCACTAGAACAAAACGGCTGCACACGCAAAACCATCATGGCGCAGATTCATCAGCCGCAACTGGACT
>JBOICL010000463.1:0-11197 GCA_050740055.1 Stenotrophobium sp. | reverse complement strand
TTACGCCCGCGCCCCAGTTCACCGACAGCGCGAGGCAGGCGTAATCGAGATCGAGTTCCTTCGCCAGCGCGGCTTCCGGCATGCCGGTCATGCCGACCATGTCGCAGCCGTCGCGCTTGAGGCGCTTTATCTCGGCCGCCGACTCCAGCCGCGGCCCCTGCGTGACGCCCATGACGCCGGAGTCGGCGATGTCGATGCCCGCCGCCAGCGCGCCGTGGATCAGTTCGCGGCGCAGGCGCGCGGAATACGGCTCGGTGAATTCGACGTGCCTGAGCTCCGCATCACCGACGCCGTCCGAGTAAGTGTGCTCGCGGCCCCAGGTGTAGTCGATAAGATCGCTGGGCACGGCCACGCCGCCCGGCGGCATCCACGGCGCGATGGCGCCGACCGCCGCAATCGCCACCACCGACTGCACACCCGCCTCACGCAGCGCCCACAGGTTGGCGCGGTAGTTGATTGCGTGTGGCGGAATCTTGTGGCCCTCGCCATGGCGCGCGAGGAAGATCGCGCGCATGCCGTAGACCTTGCCCAGCAGCAGCGGCGCAGAGGGTTTGCCGTAGGGCGTCTTGATCTGCAGGTGCTTCTCGACTTCGAGGCGCGGCCACTGATTCATGCCGGTGCCGCCGATCACCGCAACCGTCGTCATAATCCCTTCACCGCGTAGATGGCCGGCAACTGCCGCCAGTAGCTCTTGTAGTCCATACCGCAGCCGAACACGTAGCGGTCCTCGACCGTCACGCCGACGAAATCCGCCTTCACCTCCGGCGCCTTGCGCGCGTGCAGCTTCTCCGCCAGCACCGCGACCTTGACGCTAGCCGCTTCCTGCTCGCGCAAGGCCTTGAGGATCGCCGCCAGCGTATGGCCCTCGTCGAGGATGTCGTCAATCACCAGTACGTCGCGGCCACGCACAGGGATGTCCGGATAAGCCTTCCATACCAGGCCCGCGCCGGTGGTTTCGCCGCGATAGCGCGTGGCGTGCAGGTAATCGAGTTGAAACGGGAAATCGAGCCGCGTGGTGATCTCCGCCGTTGGATGCAGGCCGCCGATCATCACGCACAGGATCAGCGGATTCCTGCTCGCATATTCCGCACGAATCTCCAGCGCGAGGCGGTCATAGGCGAACTGGATTGCGGCGGCGTCATGCAGGCAGTCGGCCTGCCTGAGCACATTCCGGACTTCGTCGAGGCGGTCATCCATTGCGGCTGTGCTCCCTGCGATACAGCTTCCTCAGGCGGTCGCTGACCGATTTCTTCGGTTTCAGGTCTTTCAGCGCCTCCAGCAACGCCAGCACGCTGGGGCGGTCGTTGCACACCGGCAGCATGTCGCAGCCTGCGTCGAGTGCGAGGCGTGCGCGTTCCTCCATCGAGCCGGCAACGGCGGCGCCGTTCATGCTGAGATCGTCGCAGAACACCACGCCCTGGAATCCGGTCTGCGCGCGCAGGATGTCCTCGATCCAGATTTTCGACAGCGACGCCGGTGTCTGGTCCACGGCGGTGTAGCGCACGTGCGCCATCATCAGCGACTCGATGCCATCCGCGATTAGCGCCTTGAACGGCGCCATGTCCTTGTGCAATTCCTTCAGCGCGCGCCGGTCCACCGGCAGCTCGTGATGCGAATCCGCCGTTACCGCACCATGACCGGGGTAGTGCTTGCCGGTGGCGGCGAGTCCGGCTTCATTGAGCCCTTCGCGAAATGCGCGCGCCAGCGCAATGATGATTTCAGAGTTGGCGGCGAAGGCGCGGTCGCCGATCACCGTGCTCAGACCGCAGTCGCGGTCCAGCACCGGCGCGAAGCAAAGGTCAATGCCGTGGGCGGAGAGTTCGCGGCCGATGGCGAGTCCGTGCTCGCGCGCCTCCTCGCGCGCCTTCTGCGGATCTTCCTCGCAGAGCTTGCCCAGCGTGCGCATCGCGGGGATGCGCGAGAAGCCGACGCGGAAACGCTGCACGCGCCCGCCCTCGTGATCCACCGCCAGCAGCAGGCGCGGCGTCTTGATCGCCAGAATCTCCGCGCACAAGGCCGACAGTTGCTCAGGATCGCGGTAATTGCGCGTGAATAGGATCACGCCACCGACCAGCGGATGCGCCAGCACTTCGCGATCCTGCGCCGTCAGTTCGAGGCCACCGACATCGACCATCAGCGGGCCAAGATGCGTTTGTTTTTTACTCGTGGATTTCAACTTCCGTCCCCACAGGAATCAGATCAAAGAGTTCGATGATGTCGCGGTTGGCCATGCGCACGCAGCCCTTGGAGCCCGGAACGCCGAGTTGCGTGATCTCCGGCGTGCCGTGCAGGTAGATGTAGCGGCGAAACGTGTCCACGCAGCCCAGGCGGTTGCGCCCACGTTCCAGCCCCGACAGCCACAGGATGCGCGTCAGCATCCAGTCGCGCTTGGGAAAGCGCGCGTGCAGTTCCGGCATCCAAATTTCCCCCGTGGCGCGGCGTGCAACGAAGACCGAACCCGCCGGAACACCTGCGCCGATTTTCGCGCGCACGAAGTGACGCCCACGCGGCGTGCAGCCCGAACCGTTGATTTCGCCGGGGCCGTTGGCGCCGGTCGAGATCGTGTATTCGCGCAGCACACGTCCGCCATCGTGTAGCTTGAGCCGCTGCCGGCTCAGGTCAATTTCGATCCGCATCGGGCCAGGTGCTGTAAGGATGAAGGGCGAGGTGATGATTGTAATAGCGGCGCTCATGCGTCACCTCACGGCCGGTCCAGACGGGCCGCGAAAATTCCTGTTCCGGCCTATCCAGTTCGATCTCCGCAACGATCAGGCCGGCATTAGCGCCGCCGAATTCGTCGACTTCCCAGGTCAAGCCATCCAGTTCCACGTAGTGCCGCGTCTTTTCCAGGCAGCCCACGCACAGGGTTTGCAGAATTTCGCCGGCGTCTGCCATCGGCATGGCGTATTCGTACTCGGCGCGCGCCGCGCCAACCACGGCGGCCTTGATGTTGAGCCGCGCCGTGTCGCCTTCGACGCGCACGCGCACCGACGAGAGGCCGCCCTCGCCGGTCAAATAGCCTTGGTGCATTGCGACGCTACGCACGACCTGGGCGCGCCAAGCCTCACCTGTCACCAGGAACTTGCGCTCGATTTCAACGGCCATCAGGTTTTCTCGAACAGCGCCATGCTTTCCACGTGCGCGGTATGCGGAAACATGTCCATGACGCCCGCGCGAACTAGCCGATAGCCATGCTCGTTCACGAGAATGCCGGCGTCGCGCGCCAGCGTGCCGGGATGGCAGGACACGTAGACGATGCGTTGCGGACGCTTGGCCGCAATCAGCGGCAGCATCTCGCGCGCACCGCTGCGCGGCGGGTCAAGCAGCACGGCGTCGAAATGTCCCTTCAACCACGCGGCATCCGCTGAAGGCGCGAACAGGTCGGCGCGCTCGAAACGGATATTGCCCAAACCCAAACGCTGCGCATTGTCGCGCGCCCGCTGCACCAGCGCGGCCTCGCCTTCGACCACGACCACTTCGGCGCCCATGCGCGCCAGCGGTGCGGAAAAATTGCCGAGGCCGCAGAACAGCTCCAGCACGCGCTGACCCGGCTGCGGCGCAAGCCAGTCCAGCGCCTGGCGCACGATCTGCTGGCTCACCGAGCCATTGATCTGGATGAAATCCGTGGGCTGGAATTGCAGGCGCAGATCGGAGCCATCCGGCGAATAGTCCAGCGTGCGCGCGGGCGGCGCCAGCGGCGCGATGGACTGCGGGCCGCCGGTCTGGAGATAAATTTCAAAGCCTTCGGCCTCGGCGAAATTCTTCAGTATCGCCACATCCTCCGGCGACGGCGCCTGCAGCACGCGGATCACCAGCGCGACATGATCGGCGGCGGCGACTTCGATCTGTGGAATCTGGCCGTGGATGCTCAGAGTCTCGATCATGCAGGCGATGGCGCGCAGCTTCAGGCCCACGCGCTCGTCCAGCACCGCGCAGGATTCCAGCGCGGCCAGATAGCTGCTGTCGCGCTCGCGGAAACCCACCAGCACGCCGCCCTTCTTGGGAACGAACTTCACGCCCAGGCGGGCGCGGCGGCGGTAATTCCAGACCTTGCCGGTAATCGGCGCGGCAACCGTTTCGGGCTGCACCTTGCCGATGCGCGCCAGCGCATCCAGCAACTGCTTCTGCTTGAATTCGATCTGTCTGTCCGGCGCCAGATGCTGCAGGGCACAGCCGCCGCAGACGCCGAAATGCGCGCACTGCGGCGTGACCCGGTCCGGCGATGCCGTAGTGACCGCTACCGTCTGCCCCTCGTCCGCATCACGGCCACCGCGCAGGTATTTGAACCGTACGGTTTCGCCCGGCAGTGCGTCCGCGATGAAAACCACCTTGCCGTCCATGCGTGCGAGTCCGCGGCCGTCCTGTGCAAGGTCGATGATGTCCGCGCTGAATTCGCCGGCCGGAACGGGTTTTTTCCTGCGCTTGTTCATTCCGTGGCGGCTGCTGGATACGGTGGTTTGCATCGTGGCGGGCGTGGCCCGCGGATTCATTGTGCGGGAACGGCTAATCCGGGAAAACGCCGGTGGAGATGTAGCGGTCACCGCGGTCGCAGACGATGGCGACGACGGTCGCGTCTCGCACTTCGCGGCAGACTTGCAGGGCGGCCCAGACCGCGCCGCCTGAGGACGGCCCGCAGAACAGTCCTTCCTTTGCCGCCAGCAGGCGCATGGTGTCCTCCGCGGCTTTCGCGTCCACCTCGATGATGCGGTCGATGCGCGGGCGCTCGAAGATTTTCGGCAGGTATTCCTCCGGCCACTTGCGGATGCCGGGGATGCTCGACTCGCCGTCCGGCTGCACGCCGACGATCTGCACTTGCGGATTTTGCTCCTTGAAATAACGCGAGCAGCCCATGATGGTGCCGGTGGTGCCCATGCTGGACACGAAGTGCGTAACCGAGCCTTTCGTATCGCGCCAGATTTCCGGGCCGGTGCCATCGTAGTGCGCGCGCGGATTGTCGGGATTGCCGAACTGGTCAAGGACGCGCCCTTTGCCGTCGCTTTGCATCTGGAGCGCCAGGTCGCGCGCGCCCTCGATGCCCTGCTCCTTCGTCACCAGGATGATCTCGGCGCCGAAGGCTTTCATGACCGCGCGCCGCTCCGCCGACATGTGCTCCGCCATGATCAGCACCATGCGGTAGCCCTTCACCGCCGCCGCCATCGCCAGCGCGATGCCGGTGTTACCGGAGGTGGCCTCGATCAGCGTGTCGCCGGATCTGATTTCGCCGCGCTCCTCGGCGCGCAGAATCATCGAATAGGCCGGGCGATCCTTGACCGAACCGGCCGGATTATTGCCTTCCAGCTTGACCAGCAGGGTGTTTTGCCCGATACCCGGCAGGCGGGAGAGCTTCACGAGCGGGGTATTGCCGATAAAATCGGCCAGCGTCGGGTAGTTCATCTTGCGGATTTTACCTGACGTTGATGCCGGCGATTGTCATGACAAAGGATATCGGGTGATTCTGCGTAAGCTCTGGGGATTGCGTTTTCACGGCTGGCCGTGGCTGTTCGTGCCGGTATTGCTGGGACTGCTACTGGCCCTGTGCCTGATGGCGGAGGGCGTGCTGGGCATGCCGCGCAGCGGCACCTTGACCGTCTGTTTCGGCATCACGCTGTTCAGCATCGTGGTCGCCATGATCGGCATGTGGGCGATCGGACGGCCGGTGCGCGCACTGCTCGCCGCGGCCCGCGCGCTGGCCAGCGGCCGCGCCGAAGCGCGCGCGCCCACCGGCAACTGGGGCATCACCGGCGAACTCGGCACGGCGATCAACCAGCTCGCGCGGCAGATTTCCGCGCATGGCGACCAGCTCGATCAAGCGGTGACGCAGGCCACCGCGCGCCTGCAAGAGGATGTCGAACGCCTGCAGGCGCAGAACCAGGAAATGCGCACCGCGCTGACCGAGTCGCGAGGGCGCACGGAAACGCTGTCGGAACTGTTCTCCAACCTTTCGCACGAACTGCGCACACCGCTTACTGCGGTGCTCGGCTACACCGACCTGCTGCGGCGCTCCGGCCTCAACCGCGCCCAGGAGACGCACCTAGCGACGCTCGACAAGTCGGCACGCGCGATGCTGAAGATGATCAACGACCTGCTCGACTGGAGCCGCATCGAGGCCGGCCGCCTTCGCCTCAACGAGGAATCCTTCGATGTACAGGAAGCGGCCGAGGACATCATCGAAATGCTCGCACCGCAGGCCTACGAGAAAGACCTGGAACTAGTGCGCATCGTCTACCACGACGTGCCGCGCCGCCTGCGCGGCGATGCGCAGCGCCTGCGCCAGATCCTGATCAACCTGGTGTCCAACGCGATCAAGTTCACCACCCGCGGCGAAGTGGTACTGCGCATCATGCGCGAGCGCGAGGAGCGCGGCCGCGCCTGGATCAGTTGCAGCGTGACCGACACCGGCGACGGCATCGCGCCCGAGCAGCAGCGTCGCCTGTTCCAGCCGTTCCAGCAGGCGCGCGGCACGCGCGGCGGCAGCGGCCTGGGCCTGACCATCACGCGCAGGCTGGCGGAACTGATGGGCGGCCGCGTCGATCTGCAAAGCTCTGCGGGGCTCGGCTCGACCTTCAGCGTGACGCTGCCTTTCGCGCTGGCCGGCGAAGCGCAGCCCGATTCAATCTCCGCTGGAAAACCTCTGCGCGAGCGCCACGCCTGGCTGCTGGAACCGCACCCGATCTCGCGCCTGGCACTGGCCCACCGGCTGGAATCCTGGGGCCTGCGCGTGCGCAGCTTCGACACCGCGCAGGCGCTGTCGGATACGCTGGACAGCGGCAGTCCCGACATCGCCATCGCCGGTCTGCGCGAAAAAGACGCGGCCGAACCCGTCTATCAGGCGCTGTTCCAGCGCTGCCAGTCGCGCAGGCCGCCGCTGCTGGTGCTGATCGCGTCGGCCTCGATCACGCTGCATACGCGCGTGCGCGAGGCCGGCGCCGCTGTTTGCCTACCCAAATCCATTGGCCAGTCCGCGCTGCTGCGCGAACTGAGTGGACTGCTCTGTGTGCCGGCCGGTCTCAGGTCGCAGCAACCCGCGCCGCTAGGGGGCCGAAGCGTGCTGATCGCCGACAACAACGCGCCCACGCGGCTGTATGTCGCCGCGCTGTGCCGCGAACTGGGCCTGCACGTGACGGAGTGCGCGGACGGCGGCGAAGCGTTGCGCCAATGGCGCGGCCGTCCCACAGATTTCGTGCTGCTGGACGCGCGCATGCCGGAGCTGGACGGACTGGCCTGCACGCGCGCGATCCGTGCGGAAGATCCCGCGCAGCGCAGCCGCATCATCGCCATCAGCGCGCATCTGGAGCCGGACGAGCGCAGCGCTTTTCTCGGCGCCGGTGCCGGCGGCGTGCTGATCAAGCCCTTCGACAGCCGCGAGTTGCTGCGCGCACTGGCGCCGCACGAGGCCGCGCCGCCGCCGGTTTCGGCGACGCTCGCAGCCGATCCGGAACTGCTGGCGCTGCTGCGCGCGGAACTGCCGCAGCAGATTGGCGAGGTGGAACACGCGCTGAACTCGCGCGATCTCGATGACGCGCGCGACGCCGCGCACCAGTTACGCGGCAGCGTCGCCTTCTATCACATCGCCAGTCTCAAGCAGGCCGCGAGCGCTCTGGAACAGCATCTCAGGAAGATCGGCGACCTCGCTGCGGACGAAGGCTGGCGGCCGCGCATGGCGGAGGTGCATCAGGCCTTCGAGCAGACCTTGGGCGATCTGAGCAAACGCGGGCGCGAGGCGAATCCGGTAGCACCCGCTCAACCAGTTTTGCCTTGAGATTTGTTATTTTATATTGATTTATTATTATAATAATAAATATATTTTAACAGTAAAACCTGCTCTGCATAGGAGAGCGGGTGCCGACACGGCGCTTGCCTGAAAGACAATGGGTGCGGGAGGCGCCCGAAGCCCGCGACCAGCGAAGGTCGGCACCCCGCCGCCCGCTCCGCACCCGTTTTGCTACGCAAAAACACCGCGTCGCGGGCTGGCGGAGTTACGAACGCGCTCAGAGACGTTCCAGCACCACCATCGCGCAAATCAGGCCGCCTTCGTCGGTGAGGCTGACGTGACTGGCGCCGATGCCCAACTCACGCAAACGCTCCTGCAGGCGCGGGCTGAACACCAGCACCGGCTTGCCGCTGGCTTCATGCACCGAGCCGACATCGCGGTAGCCGACGCCGTGGAAGCCGGTGCCCAGCGCCTTGACGCAGGCTTCCTTGGCGGCGAAGGCCATCGCCAGAAAGCGCACGGGATTCTTGCTGCGCGCGAATTCCGCCAGTTCCGCCTCGCACAGGATTTTTTCCGGTAGCCTCTCTCCGTGGCGCGTCCAGACTTTCTGCATGCGCTCCAGCCGCAGGATGTCCACGCCGATGCCGGAAATCATGAGAAACGAGAGACGGGAGACGGGAGACGGGCTTCCGCCATCGCACGGCGCATCTCCGCAACGGCGGCGGGAAGACCCACGAACAGCGCGCGCGCGATGATGCTGTGACCGATGTTCAACTCGACGATCTGCGGAATGCGCGCGATGTCGCCGACGTTGTCTACGGTCAGCCCGTGACCCGCATGAACCTCGATGCCGGCCTTGTGCGCGGCGCGCGCGAAGGCGACGATGCGCCTGAGCTCCGCCGCGCGCTCGCGGCTCTGCGTATCGGCATAGCGGCCGGTATGAATTTCGAGATGCGGCGCGCCGGTCTTGCGCGCCGCCGCCAACTGGCGTGGATCGGCGTCGATGAACAGCGCCACTGCGATACCCGCTTTGGCCAGCCGCTTGCAGGCGGCGGTCACGACATCCAGTTGACCGGCCACATCCAGGCCGCCCTCGGTGGTGACTTCTTCGCGCCGCTCTGGCACCAGGCAGGCAAAGCGCGGCTTGAGCCTGCACGCGATGGCGACCATCTCCGGCGTCACCGCCATTTCCAGATTGGTGGGCGCCGGATTTTTCGCCAGCAGGCGTTTCACGTCGTGATCCTGGATGTGCCGCCGGTCTTCGCGCAGGTGAATGGTGATGCTGTCCGCGCCGCTGCTCACGGCAAGAAGCGCCGCTTCGACCGGATCGGGATACACGGTGCCGCGCGCCTGACGCACGGTGGCGACGTGATCGACGTTGACGCCTAGGCGGATTCTTTCTGTCATGGCTCAATCCTGATGCGTCTCTCCGCGCGGGAGAGGAAACCGGGTGCGTAATTCTCGCAGAAGTCGGGGCGTCTCCAGTTCCTTGCCGCCTAGTTGATGTTTCAGCGCCGCGCGCAGTAGGCGTCGCGCATCGGCCAGCGCCTGCGGCGTGTCCAGCGTCTCGCGCGCCAGCGCCAGCAGGCTCGCGCCAAGGTAACTGCCAGACGCGGACGCGCTGGCGACCGGCCCACTTACCGGGTCGTAACGGTAATGGGCATCGGCGTCGAGGTCTTCGGGCAGATGCAGGCCGTAACCCAGTTCCGCAAGCAGTCGCTTCTCGAACACACGCAGGGCTGCTTCCGCATTGCCGCCCGCCAGCTGTGCCAGCGTCGCCGCGTACACGTCAAAAACCTGTTCGTGCGGATCGTGACGCTGCACGAGCTTGAGTATCAGCTCGTTGACATACCAGCCGTAGAACACGCGCTCGCCGGAGAGCGGCAGCGGTGCGGCGGCCGCTTCCACTGCCGTGAGCGTGCCGAGATCGCCGGACGAGATCCACGACAGCAGCAGCGGTTGCAGCGGCTGCAAGAGGACACGGGTTTTGGAGCGCGGCCCGCGTGCGCCGCGCGCGATCAAGCCAGCGCGGCCATGTCTGCGCGTGAATACCTCGACCAGCAGGCTGCTGTCGCTATAGGGCCGGGCGTTGAGGAGATAGCCCGGTTCAAGCTGGATGCGAACGCGGGTCATGTGCAGCCGTCAGTCGGACGAACTCAGCCCGAAACGCTTCAATGCTTGAGCGTCATCGCTCCAGTTCTCGCGCACGCTGCACCAGAGCTTGAGAAACACCTTGCGTCCGGTCATGCGTTCCAGATCGCGTCGCGCGCTGATGCCGACCTGCTTGAGTGCGTTGCCCTTGTCGCCGATGACGATGGCTTTCTGGCTGTCGCGCTCCACCATGATCACCGCCTCGATCTTGTCGAGTTCGCCTTCCTGCTCGTATTTCTGCACCTGCACGGTGAGCGCATACGGCAGTTCCTGGTGCAGATTGCGAATCAGCTTTTCACGGATCACCTCCGCGGCGGCGAAGCTCATGTCGTGGCCGGTCACCATGTCCGGCGGATACAGTGGATCGCCTTCTGGCATGCGCTTCTGGAGTTCCTTGACCAACTGGTCAAGATTGGATTTTTTGGTCACCGATAGCGGCATGACGAAAGCGAAGTCGCGCCGCGCCGTGAGTTTCTGCAACTCCGGCAGCAGGCGCTCCTTGTCGGCGATGCGGTCGATCTTGTTGACCAGCAGCGCCACCGGCGTGGAAAGACTCTGCAAGCGCAGCAGCACGGCCTCGTCCTCGTCGGTCCAGCGGTTCGCTTCGATCACGAACAGGATCAGGTCCACGTCATGCAGCGCGCTGGCCGCGGTCTCGTTCATCGCGCGGTTCAGCGCCTTCTTTTGCAGACGGTGCAGCCCCGGCGTATCGACGAACACGACTTGGCCGCCGTCGTAGTGCAGCACGCCCTGGATGCGATGGCGCGTGGTCTGCGGCTTGTGCGAGACGATGCTGACTTTCCGCCCGACTAGCGCATTCAACAGCGAGGATTTGCCGACGTTGGGCCGGCCGATGATGGTGACGATGCCGCTATACATGGGTGGACTCGGACAATTTCTGGAACATCTGCTCTGCCGCGCGCTGCTGCGCGCCGCGCCGGCTAACGCCGCTGGCCTCGGTGGTTTCGCTGCCGTCCGCCAGCGAGCAGCACACCACGAAGACGCGTTCGTGCGGCGGCCCTGCTTCGGAGAGCACGTCGTAGCGCGGCAGAGGCCGCGACTGTGCCTGCAGCCATTCCTGCAGGCGCGTTTTCGGATCCTTGAGCGATTCAGGGTCGGGCAGATCCGCCAGCGGCGCGTTATACAGGTGCAGGCAGACGGCGCGCGCCGCATCGAAACCGTCGTCGAGAAACACGGCGCCGATCAGGGCTTCCAGCGCATCCGCGATGATGGAGTCACGTCGGAAACCGCCGCTTTTCAGCTCGCTTTCGCCCAGCCTGAGCGCATCGCCCAGTTCGAGACCACGCGCAATCCGCGCCAGCGACTCCTCGCGCA
>JBOICL010000462.1:0-4848 GCA_050740055.1 Stenotrophobium sp. | reverse complement strand
CGCGCTTCGAGGTCGAGATCACTGCTGCCGATTTTTCCGGCCCCACGCCCAAGGTCACTTCCTGCGACAAGGACGGCAAGGTCGAAGTCCACACGCCGAAATTCGTGCTCGACGCCAGCGGCTTCGGCCGCGTGTTGCCTCGCTTGCTCAACCTGATCTCGCCCAGTAACCAGCCCTCGCGCAACGCGTTCTACACGCAGGTCTACGACCGCATTCCCGCGGGCAATTTCGACCGCCAGAAAATCCGCATCACCACGCATCCGCAGCATCGCGACGTGTGGATGTGGCTGATCCCGTTTTCCAACGGTCTGTCCTCGATGGGCGTGGTCGGCACCGAGGAGCTGCTCTACAGCCGCGGCGCCAGCCACGACGAACGCCTGTGGGCGCTGACCAACGACGACCCGCTGCTGAAGGAACTGCTCAAGGATCACCAACCCTTCAACCCGGTGCGCGAGCTCAAAGGCTATGCCGCCAATGTCAGCACCATGTCCGGCCCGGGCTACGCGCTGCTCGGCAACGCAGCCGAATTTCTCGACCCGGTGTTTTCCTCCGGCGTCACCATCGCGCTCAAGTCCGCCCACATGGCCGCGCCGCTGGTGGACCGTCAGCTCAAGGGCGAGTCGCCGGACTGGAAAGCGGAGTTCGAAACGCCGCTGCGCTACGGCGTCGAAACCTTCCGCGCCTTCGTCGATACCTGGTACGACTGCCGCCTGCAGGACATCATCTACACCGAAAAGCAGGACCCGAAGATCAAGCGCATGATCTGCTCGGTGCTGGCCGGCTACGCTTGGGACCGCAGCAATCCGTATACCGGCGAAAAGGCGCTGCACCGGCTCGATGTGCTGGCGAAAACCTGCCGCAAGGACATGGGCAAGGCGGGCTGAATCGCCACCCGCTTTGCAGGTTCGAGGTGCCTTATCCGTTATAATATAATAACTATATTCATTTAAATTTAATATATTTAAACATTATTTGAGAGTGTAATGGGCTTAGCGGGTGCAAGAAAAACAGTGGTCCTGCTGGGAGCATTGGCCCTGTGCGGCTGCTCCCTGCTGCGCCCGTTGCCCGAACCAGCGCCCGCGACAGCAACACTGTTGCCGACACTGCCCGCCGCCAGTCTGGGCGCCACACGCGCCGCGCAGCAGGTGCTGCACGCCGCCTTCGGCGACCGCGACGCCACGATGCAATGCCTGGTGGACGTGACTCCCGCGCGCATCAGCGTGATCGGCCTCAACGCGGTCGGCCTGCGCCTGTTCAGCGTCAAGGTCGAAAACGGCCAGACCACGGTGGAACGCAGCCCCGGCGTGCCGGACACCGTGCAGCCGGCGCGCATCCTCGCCGACATCGAGCTGGCCTACTGGCCGCTGACGGCGCTGCAAACCGCGTATGCGAATACGCCGTGGCAGGTCAGCGAACCGTTTCCCGGCACGCGCCGCCTGCTGCGCGATGGCCGTCTGATCGCGGAAGTGCATTACGCGCAGCCCAGCGGCGACCGCTGGCAGGGACGGCTGTGGCTGTCGAACTTCGAGTTCGGCTACTCGCTGGCGGTGGATTCGCAGCCGGTGGATGAATAGCACATGGAAACCAGCCTGCGCCCAGGATTCTCCTACACCCCCGAACAGGTGCTGCCGCACCGGTACGAGGCGCTGCTGGTGGACGCGGTCAGCTATGGCGCGGACTACGGCCGGGCGTCGCTGACGGTGCGTGAAAAGTCGCCGTACTGTGACGGCATTCACGGCATTCCGGCCTGGGTGGGTGTCGAATACATGGCACAGGCGCTGGGTGTTTTTTCGGGCGTGGAACTGCTGCAGGCGGGGCAGGCTGTAAAGATCGGCCTGCTGATCGGCACGCGCCGCTACGAATCAAGCGTGCCGGCATTTGCGCTGGGCACCCATCTGACCATCACCGCGAAACTGCTCAGCCGCGAGGATCGCGACATCTACGTGTTCGCCTGCGAAATTTCCGACGGCCAGCGTGTGCTGGCGCGCGGCGACATCAAGGCGTTCCGGCCGGATGACGTCCATGCCTATCTGGGATTCTGATTGCCCCCTGTTTGGAGGGTGTCGCAAGTGAACAGCGAGAGTTAAGTTAAACCATGCGCAAATTGGTACTCGTCACCTGCTCCAGCCGCGGCATCGGCCGCGCCATCGCGCTGCGTCTCGCGCACGAAGGCTACAACCTCGTGCTGCATGGCCGCAGCGCGGCATCCGCGCAGTTCGCGCTGGAGGAAATACGGTCCGCTGGCGCCGAGGCACGGGCGCTGGCCTTCGACATCGGCGACCGCCACGCCGCACGTGAAGCGCTCGAAACCGACATCAAGGCGAACGGCGCGTATTACGGCATCGTGTGCAACGCGGGCGTGTCGCGCGACGGCGCTTTTCCGGCGCTCTCCGACGAGGACTGGGACTGTGTGCTGCGCACCAACCTCGACGGCTTCTACAACGTGCTGCATCCCGCCATCATGCCGATGATCCGCACGCGCAAGCCGGCGCGCATCGTCACGCTGGCCTCGGTGTCCGGCATCATCGGCAATCGCGGTCAGGTCAACTACAGCGCCGCCAAGGCCGGCATCATCGGCGCGACCAAGGCGCTGGCGGTGGAGCTGGCCAGCCGCGGCATCACGGTGAACTGCGTAGCGCCGGGCTTCATCGAGACCGACATGACGGAACATCTGCCGGTCGAGGAAATCATGAAGATGATTCCGGCCAACCGCGCCGGCAAACCCGAGGAAGTCGCGGGACTGGTCAGCTACCTGCTGTCGGAATCGGCAGCCTATATCACGCGGCAGGTGATCTCGGTAAACGGGGGGCTGTGCTGATGCAGCCCAGGCGCGTCGTCGTCACCGGCATGTCCGGCATCACCGCCATCGGCAGCGATTGGGGTACGGTCGAGAAGAATCTCCGCGCAGGCGTCACCGGCATCGAGTACATGCCAGAGTGGGAACAGTACAAGGAACTCAACACCCGTCTCGGCGCGCCGGTGAAGGATTTCAAGCTGCCGCCGCACTACACGCGCAAGCAGACGCGCACCATGAGCCGCGTGGCACAACTCGCGGTGCTCGCCACCGAGCACGCGCTGACACAGGCCGGGCTGCTGAACGATCCGCGCATCCGGGACGGGCGCATGGGCATCGCCCACGGCTCCTGCAGCGGCTGCTTCGACGCCTTCACCGAATTTGGCAGCATGATGTGGGCCGGCGTCGCCGGGCGGCAGCTCAACGCCACCACTTTCCTGCGCTTCATGACGCACACCGCCGGCGTAAACATCGGCCTTTATTTCGGCCTCAAGGGCCGCATCATCCCCACCACCAGCGCCTGCACCTCGGGCAGCCAGGGTGTCGGCTTCGCCTACGAATCGATCAAGTACGGCAAGCAGTTGCTGATGGTCGCCGGCGGCAGCGAGGAGCTGCACGCCGCCGATGCTGCGGTATTCGACACCATGTTCGCGACCAGCCTGCGCAACGACGCGCCAAAGCAGTCGCCGCGCCCCTTCGACAAGGGGCGCGACGGCCTGGTCATCGGCGAAGGCGCGGGCACGCTGATCCTCGAAGAACTTGAACACGCCCAGTCACGCGGCGCGACCATCCTCGCTGAAGTCGTCGGCTTCGGCTGCAACTCCGACGGCGATCACGCCACGCATCCCAACACCGCGACCATGCAGGTGGCGATGGAGTTGGCGCTGCGCGACGCGGAACTGCCGCCAGAGGTCATCGGCTACGTCTCCGCACATGGCACCTCGACCGAACACGGCGATATCGCCGAAAGCCTGGCCACCGAACGGCTGTTCGGCAGCCGCATGCCGATCAGTTCGATGAAGAGCTATCTCGGCCACACGCTCGGCGCCTGCGGCGCAATCGAAAGCTGGTGGGCCATCGAGATGATGAACCGCAGCTGGTTCGCGCCGACGCATAACCTGACCGACATTGACGGGCGTTGCGGGCGGCTGGACTATATCGTCGACAGCGGCCGACGACTCGACTGTGAATACGTGATGAACAACAACTTCGCCTTCGGCGGCATCAACACGTCGCTGATTTTCAAACGCTGGACTTAACCAAAGGAGTTAAACATGAAGATTCGACATCTGTGCCTGGCGCTGGCCATAGGCGTCGCGCTGGCCTCTCCCATTTCGTCCTATGCAAGCGATGACGTTAAACAGATGAATATCGCGGATGCGATGAACTCGGCCGACAAGGACAAGCTCGACGACAGCGTGAAATTCTACTGGGGCAACCAGTCACATCCGGGCGTTTCAAAAAAGTACGGTGAATTCACCTCCAACAAGAAGACCAGTTTCTTCGGCAAATCCGCTGAAGCCGGCTGCGAAAGAGCCTTCCTCTCCGCGATGATCGCCCTGCATGATCGCGCAACGCGCGAAGGCGGCAACGCCGTGATCAACCTGCACAGCGTTTACAAGGGCCATGACTTTGTCAGCGACACGCAGTACGAATGCGGTGCAGGTCACATCATGGGTGGTGTCGCCATCCGCGGCGAAGTGGTCAGGATTGGCCGTTAGCACCACGATGTGACGCAGTCAGAAGGGACGGGCAACCGTCCCTTTTTCTTTTGATGAGCAGGATGCCCGAATGCCGCGGGCGCAGGGATGCGCAGGAGCGACAGGTGCGATTTCCGTTCAGTGTGACTTCACGCGCATGATCGCCTGCTGCCAGCCTTCATAGAGCCGGTCCGCCTTCACGCTCTCCATCTCCGGAGCGAAGCGCCGCTCGCTCTGCCAGAGCTTGGCGATGTCGTCGAGCGAGGCATAGACGCCGCAGTGCAATCCCGCGAGGAAGGCCGCGCCCAGCGCGGTGGTCTCCACCGTCTGCGGCCGCACCACCGGGATCTGCAG
>JBOICL010000461.1:0-2656 GCA_050740055.1 Stenotrophobium sp. | reverse complement strand
ATCGTGCAGACCGCGATGGGCTGGGTCGCCGACAGCAAGCTGGTGATCGCCACCAGCAACGCTGGTGGTTTTGGCTTTCTCGCCGCCGCCACCATGTCGACCGAACTGCTCGCGTCCGAAATTGTCGCCGTGCGTAACGGCACGCAAGCAAAATTCGGCGTGAACTTTCACATGTTCCAGCCCAACGCCGCTGAAGTCATCGAGCTGGTACTGAAAAACAGCGACCGCGTGCGTGCCGTGTCCTATGGTCGTGGGCCGGATGCGAAAACCATCAAGCGTTTCAAGGATGCGGGCGTGCTGTGTATGCCTACCGTCGGCGCGCTCAAGCACGCGCAAAAGGCGGTGGAACTGGGTGCCGACATCATCACCATTCAGGGCGCGGAGGGCGGCGGGCATACCGGCTCGGTGCCGACCACGCTGCTGTTGCCGCAGGTGCTCGAGGCAGTGAAAGTGCCGGTGGTGGCGGCCGGCGGTTTCTACAACGGCCGTGGTCTCGCGGGGGCGCTGGCGTTCGGCGCTGCTGGAATCGCGATGGGCACACGTTTCCTGATGACCTCGGATTCGCCGGTGCCACATGCGACGTTGCAGAAATATATTGATGTGAAAGAGCCGGCGAAAATCCGTGCCTCTACCGCAGTCGATGGAATGCCGCAGCGCATGATCGACAATCCCTTTTTGCTCAAGCTCGAAAGCGGCGGGCTGATTCATCGCCTGTTTGTGGCGCTGACCAGTGCATGGAAGTGGCGCCAGCACACCGGCATGTCTATTGCCCACATGCTCAAGACTTTTTTTGCCGCGCTGGGTGAGGGCGACTCCGTCATCCAGACCCTGATGGCGGCCAACGCGCCGGTGCTGATCCAGCGGGCGATGGTGCAAGGTCGGCCCGACGAGGGCGTGCTGCCCAGCGGCCAGGTCGCTGCCAACATCACCGCGTTGCCGAGTGTCGCCGAACTGATCAACAACATCGCCAGCGAGGCCGAGCAACGTCTGGCCGCACTGGCAAAAACGGGGGCCGCATGAACAACGGGTTCAGCACCACGATTGAAAACGGCGTTGCCGAAATCGTCATCAACCGGCCGCCGGTCAACGCGCTCAACGACGCCGGCTGGCATGGTCTGGCCGACGAGATCATCCGCGTCGGCAACGATCCATCCGCACGCGTCATCGTGCTGCGCGCCGAAGGACGAGGCTTCTGCGCCGGCGTTGACATCAAGGAACTCGACAAGGAGCCGGAGCGCATCGTCTCGGTGAATGCGGGCAACTACCGCAGCTTCGAGGCGGTGCATCGCAACCCGTTGCCGGTGATCGTCGCGGTGCATGGCTTCGTACTCGGCGGCGGCATCGGCCTTGCTGGTGCAGCCGACATCGTCGTCGCCGCGGACGACGCGACCTTCGGTGTGCCCGAAGTGGATCGCGGCGCCATGGGCGGTGGTGCGCACCTGCAGCGCCTGTTCCCGGTGCAGAAAGTTCGCATGATGTATTTCACCGGCGAATCCATCACCGCCGCCGAGGCGTATCGCCTGGGCGCGATCGAGAAGGTGGTGAGCAAGGCCGAGTTGCGTGAGGCTGCGCTGACCATCGCACGCAAGATCGCCAGCAAGAGCACGGCTATGATCAGGCTCGCCAAGGAATCGCTGAACGGCATCGAGGACGGTAATCTGGAAGCCAAGTACCGCTGGGAGCAGGGCTTCACGCTGCAGGCTTACATGAGCAAGGACTCCGCCGAAACGCGGAGGGCGTTTGTCGAAAAGCGCGATGCGAATTTCGACGCGAAGGGTTAACCCATGAAACTCGAATATACCGAGCAGCAAAAAAAATTCCGCGCCGAGGTGCGGACGTGGCTTGAAGCCCATGTGCCGGAGCAGCCACTGGCCAGCTTCGACACGAAGGGAGGTTTCGAGCAGCACCGTCAGTGGGAGGCCAAGCTCAACGAAGGCCGCTGGAGTGCCGTGACCTGGCCCAAGGATGTCGGCGGACGTGGCTGCGACTTGATCGAATGGCTGATCTTCGAAGAAGAATACTGGCGTGCAGGCGCGCCGCTGCGCGTGAACCAGAATGGAATCTTTCTGCTCGCGCCGACGCTGATGGAATACGGCACGGAAGAACAGAAGAAGCGCTTCCTGCCACGCATGGCAGCAGGTGATGATCTTTGGGCGCAGGGCTGGTCGGAACCGGGCGCCGGTTCAGACATGGCGGCGATTCGTTGCAAGGCGGTGCGTGATGGCGATCATTACGTCATCAATGGCCAGAAGACCTGGTCGACACGCGCGGTTTTCGCCGACTGGTTGTTCGGCCTGTTCCGCAGCGATCCTGAATCTTCACGCCACCATGGCCTTACGTTTGTATTGCTGCCGCTGAATCTGCCGGGCATCAGCATCCGCCCGATCAAGCAGCTCAATGGTCTGCCGGGCTTCGCTGAAATTTTCTTTGATGATGTGCGCGTGCCGGTGGAAAACCGCATGGGCGAAGAAGGCCAGGGCTGGAACGTGGCGATGGCCACCGCCGGTTTTGAACGCGGCCTGATGCTGCGTTCGCCGGGCCGTTTTCAGAAAACCTCGAAGGACCTCATTGAACTGTTCAAGGAAAATCGCGAGACCGCGGATCCTTCCATCAGCGATGCCGTGGTCAAGAGCTGGATGGATTCGGAAGCCTACGC
>JBOICL010000460.1:0-1664 GCA_050740055.1 Stenotrophobium sp. | reverse complement strand
CCTTCTCCACGCGCACCGCCAGCCAGATCGTGCAGGAGCATTTCGATCCGGGCGAGAACGGCACGCCGGGCGGGCCGCTGTTCGGAGTGCAGTTTTCGCAACTGCCCTGTTCCGATTTGGCGAACCGTTTCAGCGCGGGCACCGGCGCCGGCCCGCATCGCTCGCCGCTGGGCCTGTCGGCCGATCCCGGCGGATTTCCGCTGTACAGGAACGGCGTGCTGATCGGCGGTGTCGGTGTCGCCGCAGATGACACCTACGGACTCGATCCCGACATCAATGATCGTGACCACAACCTCGACGAGCTGATCGCCTGGGCCGGCACCTACGGCTACAGCGCGCCTGCCGACCGCCGCGCCGATCACATCGCGGTCAACGGCCTGAGCCTGCGCTACAGCGACATCGGATTTTCCGATCTCGCGCGCGATCCCGCCGCCGCGCCTGCGTTCGCGACGCTCACCGCAGGCACTGGCGGCCTCATCGCCGTCCCCGGCTATTACGCGGGCACGGCGATCCTCGCGGGCACGGTGTTCGGCCAGACCGCCTCCGGCATACGCGCCGATGCGGCGGACTATCCCGGCCTCGACGCCTTCGTCCTCGACGACGGCAGCGGCAGCAACCGCTATCCGCCGCGCGCCGGCACCGACGGCGCGGGCGCGCTCACTGCGGCGGAAGTGAAAACCCTGGTGCAGCAGGCGCTGATGGTGGCCAACCGCGCACGCGCGCAGATTCGCCAGCCGCTGGGTTCGCAGGCGCGCGTGACAGTGTCTGTGGTCGATACCAACGGCGTCGCGCTGGCGGTGGCGCGCACGCGCGATGCGCCGCTGTTCGGCACCGATGTTTCGCTGCAAAAGGCGCGCACCGCGATGTTCAATTCCGGTGCCTATGCCGCCGCCGATTTACAGGGCGCCGCCGCCGCGAAATACCTGACGGACACTATCGATTTCAGCGCCGGCACGGCGAAGCTGAGCACGCTCGCGCTGAGTCCCTTGTCCGATTACCTGACGCGCCTGCGCGGCTTTCTCGGCCTGCCGAACGCGCTGGGCGACGGCGCCGTCGCCTTCACTGACCGTGCGGGCGGCAACCTCTCGCGGCCGTTTTATCCGGATGGCATAGACGGCAATCCGCCGGGGCCGTTGAGCCATCCCTACGCGCAGTGGAGTCCGTTCCAGGACGGCTTGCAGCTCGACTTGGTTTACAACACCGTCGCGCTGCATCTGGCGTTCTACCTGCAACAGCTCGGCCTAAGCGTGACGCTGGACGGCACGCCACTGCCGCCGCTCGCCGACGTGCCGCAGAACTGCACCGGCATCGCGCGCCTGCCCAACGGCACGCAGATTTTTCCCGGCAGCGTGCCGATTTACCGCGGCAACCAGTTGGTCGGCGGCATCGGCGTATCCGGCGACGGCGTGGACCAGGACGACATGGTCGCGTTCCTCGGCCTCGCCAATGCCGGCGCGGTGCTGGGCAGCATCAACAACGCGCCGCCCGCGATGCGCGCCGACCGGCTCGCGCCGCAGGGCGCGCAGCTGCGTTACGTGGAGTGTCCGCAGGCGCCGTTCCTCGACTACAGCACGCAGGACGTATGCGGCGGTCAGTGACACTCATCACCTTCGCCGCGCTGCTGGCGGCGCTGGCCGCGCAGGCCGCAGGCGAGCGTTACGGGC
>JBOICL010000459.1:0-2658 GCA_050740055.1 Stenotrophobium sp. | reverse complement strand
CCGCCAGGATGTGACTGTAGATGCTGCTCATCGCGCGCTCCTCCGTTCGGGGATGCGCCCAATGTTACACGCGCGATGCGGGAATTACCGGAAACCTCAGGGCAGAGAGCTAACCGCGGGGCAGCTCCGCACTGATCCGGCGGTGGGCAAACATTCTGTCGTGACAGCCGGGCGGCTAATAACCACCGTATCCATGGTGACGGTCGCGTTGCCGACACCAACACCCAGCAAGTTCAGTAGTGGGCTGATCAGACCCTGCAGAACGGTAGTACTGATCAAGTTCACCAGTGGGTTGACCAAGGCCGTAATTGGAGCCAGCACAAGGCCCGCTAGGCTATTTCCCCCCGTCAGGCTCAAATTCAAAGAAAGACTGGCTATTGATGAAGCATCCTGCGGATTCTCGGTTGTCGGATTTGCTGCCGCTACGGTAGGCGCGCCGGGCGCACCTAAAGCCCTGAAAATGGTAGCTGCGGTGTTAGGGACTGTTGGCGGGGCCGTGTCGTCGCAAACTGCCGGAAAATTCGCATTGCGATTGCACTGCATGAATTGGGTCACACTATTCAGTGTGGGCGTCGTGTTACCTACAGGCGCGCTGATAGCGAGCGCCAGATTTGCCAGAGGCACTCCCAGCAAAGTGACCGTTGCCAGCGGAATCGACGAGCCAGGCGTCACAGGGGCTGTCGGGTTGTTATAGGTGCCGACTGTGACGGTCGCAATGCCGGTATTAACGCTAGGGCCAGCAACAGGAAGGCCATTGTTGTTGGCAACACTTGGGCATTCCAAGGTGGCCAGCCATGCAGTGGCTTGTGCAATGCCGACATCGATCCCGATCTTAAGACTGGGATTCGCGGTGACCTGCGCGACCAATGGAATATTGATCAGGTTCAGCGCCGAAAGCAGGCTGCCGCCGTCAATGCGGATCATCAGATTGACCTGAGCGGTGCTGGCCTTGGCAGTCCCCAGAGCGTTGAGTGCGCCTGCGTGTCCAAGAAGGCTGAGTTTCGGCGGTTGAATGACTGTTGCGTATGCAGTGACTGAGGCAACGCCCGGCAGACTCAAGCCAATGCCGTTCAACTGGATTGGCGTCGGGCCGCCATTGGGATTCGCACGCGAAGCAAGGGCCAGCGCCATGACCAGATCCTGCAGATTGACGAACGGCACATCGCTGGCGACGTTGCCTACGGGTGTCAGTATGCTGCCGAGTGGAATCGGTGTGGTGTTCGTGCTCTGGCCCGCCAGATTTTGCAGTGTGCTGATGACCTGTGGGTTGACGACCCCGCCACTGAGTGCGTTGGTCAGGCCACTGAGTGCAGTTCCCAAAACAACTGTATTGTTTAATGTCGTCGGGTTGGATAAGTCCGTCACGCTGATGCCCAGCGCGGCCGCCAGCTGGCTTGCGGTGACATTGACGTTGGCCAGACCATTATAGTTTGCGACGGTAAGGTTGACGTTGCCGCCAAGCAGCGCCGACAGCAGGCTGTTCAGGATGCCCCCGTTCACCGAAGCCAAGCCACTGCCTACGCGCAGGCTGCCGAGCGCCGTCTGAGTGCCAGTGGCGGAGGCAGAAAGTGTGATCTTATTATTACTAGTGCCAGAGTTCGTACCTGGAAGCGGGATGAATGGAACCAGCGGTGTGAAAGTGCGTGAGAGAGTAACGCGTACCGAGTCGATATTCGGATCGTTATCGGACAAGGGTTTGAATCCGCGCAAACCTGTCCCGTCTGTTGTAGTTGCGACCTTGCCTACTTCCACTGTCGGTGGACTCAGGCCCGCACTGCCGCCACTGGAATTGGCCTGTATTACGCGGTTCGCTTCATCCGAGGCATCCTTCTGATTAGGCGCACCGTTGCTTGCACAACCGCTGGCAATCTGCGCGGCGGACAACGCGCTGAGCGTGGCAAGCCGCTGCAGGTCACGCTGGGCGTAATAAAGTTGCCCGATGTCAATGGACAGTGCGACGGCAGCCATGATGGCAATCATGGCGAAGGCAACGAACACCGCCACGGCGCCCTTCTGCCGCATGGGCCTGAATCCGCCGGTATTTCGCTCCGTCCTGCTCATGGGGGCTCCCGCGTGCATGGAGAATAATGGCACGGCGGCAATCCGACAGGCGATTCAGGTGGTCCAGCGGTTCGATTGGGCCGACAGCGGGCGCTCCCGCTTGTCCTCACCCGGCCTGACGGCCGCGCTCTCCCGCGCGCGGGAAAGGAGCAGGTGTCGCGGTGTTTTTATTCGCTACGCCTGCGGCGACGGCGGTGAGGCTTGCGAACTCCGCAGCGCTCAGCCGTTCGGCGCGGATGCCTGGATCAATGCCGGCCTCTGCGATCTGCGCCGTCGAGAGCAGGCCCTTGAGGCCGTTAGCGAGGGTCTTGCGGCGCTGGCCGAAGGCGGCGGTGACGAGGCGGTCGAACAGTTGCAGATCGGCGATTTCGAACGGCGGCGGGCGCGGCACCAGGCGCACGATGGCGGAATGCACCTTTGGCGCGGGATTGAATGCACCGGGGCCGACGACGAAGAGTTTCGCGACTTCGGCGCGCGCGGCCAACGCGACGGTGAGGCGACCGTAATCCTCGTCGCCGGGCGCAGCGCACATGCGGTCCACCACTTCCTTTTGCAGCATGAAGTGCATGTTGTCTATTTTGTATGCGTTGCCGATCT
>JBOICL010000458.1:0-4315 GCA_050740055.1 Stenotrophobium sp. | reverse complement strand
CCGCAGCGCGTGGTGCTGCGCAAATATCCCAATGTGCGCGCGATCCAGGCCACCGCCTACGACCTCGACCCGGCGCGACGCGTGTTGCTGCACGAGTACGGCGAGCTGCACTACGACACGCTGATCGCCGGCACTGGCGTCAAGCACAGCTACTTCGGCAAGGATCACTGGCGGCCCTACGCACCGGGCCTCAAGACCGTCGAGCACGCCATCGAGATTCGTCATCGCATCTTCAAGGCTTTCGAGCTGGCCGAGGTGACGGAAGACGCGGCCGAGCGCGCGCGGCTGATGACCTTCGTCGTGATCGGCGGCGGCCCCACCGGCGTGGAACTGGCCGGTGCCATCGGCGAACTGGCGCACAAGACCATGGTGAAGGACTTCCGCTCCATCAACCCGCGCGACGCGAAAATCATCCTCGTCGAAGGCGCCCAGGGCGTGCTGCCGGTCTATGCGGAATCGCTGCGCGAGGCGGCGCAGAAGTCGCTGGAAACGCTGGGCGTCACCGTACTCACCGGGACGATGGTGGAAGATGTCGGCGAAGGTTTCGTGCGCATCAAGCATGCTTCGACAAGCTCAGCACAGGCGGCGAGCGAAACGGTGGCCTGCGGCACCGTTCTGTGGGCGGCCGGCGTCACCGCCTCAGCCTTCGGCCAGATCGTCGCCGAGCGCACCGGCGCGCAGCGCGACCGCGGTGGCCGCGTACTGGTCAATCCCGACTGCTCGCTGCCGGGCCACGACAACATCTTCGTCGTCGGCGACCTCGCCAAGCTCACCGACGCCAGCGGCCGCGAAGTGCCGGGCCTCGCGCAGGGCGCGATGCAGGAAGGCGCCTACGTCGCCGATCTCCTGCGCGCGCGCGAACAGGGCAAAACCATCAAGCCGTTCAAGTACCGCGACATGGGCAGCATGGCGGTGATCGGCATGAACCACGCCGTCGGCGACCTGCGCTTCGTCAAGGTCAGCGGCGTCATCGGCTGGTTCATCTGGGCCTTCGTCCACGTCGCCTCGCTGGTCGGCCCCGAGCAGCGCATCAGCGTATTCCTGCAATGGACCTGGAAATACCTCACGCGCCGCCAGGGCGACCGGCTGATCACCACCAACCCTACCAACACCTCACGCCTGCGTGCCGAGCGGCTCACTGAAGTGGGCAAGGACAAGGCGGCGTAGTTTTTTAGAGCCGCTGGAAAATCGGGCGGTGGAGAGCGCTCCATCGCCTTTTTCATGTCACCCGCTCTTGGCAGAATCACACGGCAAGATGTTTTATATTATTGATTTAATTTTAATTAAATCAATAATTAATAACAGTCAGTGAGGCAAAATCGAGTAGAGCGGGTGGCGTGTTTTAAGTAGGCCCCAATCAAATCTCGCTGGGAATAGTTAACCCATATGCTTCGGGGCTGTACTTCGTCTCGACTTATGAACTCCGGGAAATGGCGGCAACGACATCGTGCGTTAGCACGATCAGCAGACCAAGGCAGGCGATCACGTCAACCCGCACCACGCGCGCTATGGCAGCGTTGCCGCCGCCCTCGAGTGCGGTGATGACGATGAAGCTCAGTGTGCTGAGCAATCCGGCCGCCAGCGCCGGCCAGCGCCAGGGCGTATGCACCGCGCCGCCGATCAGCAGCAGTCCAACGACCGCGAACAGCACGGCGCGATGACGCAGCAGGACAGACAGGCTGGGTTCATTCGTCTGTAGGCCATACAGCGCTCGCAGGTGTTCGCCGCCCAGCACGCCGGTCACCGGCAGCAGGTGGATCAGGCCGGCCGCGGCCAGGACCAGCGTGCAGAGGGCGTTCATGTCAGGCCAGCACCGGTCGACTCGCGGATTTGCGGAAGCTGCCGATCAGCAGGTAGAACAGCGGGCCGAAGGATCCCATCACCAGTGTGATCAGCAGATACGGCCAGACATTGCGGCCAGACTTGCGTGCGTCGCCGATCATCCAGATGCAGGCGAGCGTGCAGGCGATGACGAGGTCGGCGCCGACCTGCCAGCCGGCGCTGCTGGGCAGGTGGTAGGCGATGATGCCCCAGTAGCCGTGCTGTTCCAGCGCGAGCGTGCTGAGCGCGCCGAAGGCGAGGATGACAAGGATGAGTAAGCTGCGGGTCATGACGATACTCCGTTGGTTGGGAGATGCCAGAATCGCCGCGCGGGCGCCGCCGTTCAATTACGCGCGAGGTAATAGCGGCGCCGCAAGCCAGGAGACAGAATAGCGCTATGCAGACTTCCGGCGACCTCAAGGCTTTCGGCCCGCTGCTGCGCGAGGTTCGCGCGGCACGGCGGCTCAGCCAGCTCGATCTGGCGCTGCAGGCCGAGGTCTCGCAGCGGCATCTGAGCTTTCTCGAATCCGGCCGCGCCCAGCCCAGCCGCGAGATGATCCAGCAATTGGCGCAGACCCTTGATCTGCCGCTGCGCGAGCAGAACCGGCTGCTGATGTCGGCCGGCTATGCCGGCATCTATCCGCAGCGGCAACTGGACGCGACCGACATGGCGCCGGTGCGCAAGGCGCTGGAACTGCTGCTCAAGCATCACGAGCCGTATCCGGCGCTGGTGGTGGATCGCGCTTGGAACCAGTTCATGGTCAACGCCGCGCTGCCGCGTATTTTCTCGCTGATCGGCAATCTCGATGAGGTGTGGCAGCGAGTCTGCGGCGACGGTCCCCGCAATATCCTCAAGCTCACGTTCCACGAGCAAGGCATGCGGCCGTTCATCAAGAATTTTCACGAGATCGCGCCGCCGTTGCTGGCGCGCACCGCGCGCGAGGCGCTGGAGCATCCGCAAGTGCAGGCGGTGCTCGACGAGATACTGGCTTATCCCGGCATCCCGGCACGCTGGCGCAGCATCGATCTCAACTCGACGGTGCTGCCGGTGCTGCCAACGCATTTCGAAGTCAATGGCGTGGGACTGCGGATGTTCACGATGCTTGCGACATTCGGTACGCCGCAGGACGTAACCACCGACGAGTTGCGGGTGGAGAGTTTTTTCCCGGCGGACGCGGCGAGTGAAGTGTTGTTGCGCAGACTCGGCGGCGGTTGAGTCTGCCGGTCAATCCATCCCCAGTTCCTTGATCTTGCGCGTGAGGGTGTTACGCCCCCAGCCCAGGCGGCGAGCGGCTTCCTGGCGCTGGCCGTGGCAGGCCTTGAGCGCGACTTCGATCAGGGCGCGCTCGAACTGCGGCGTCGCGGTGCCGAGCACGTCGTTTGCGCCAGACTCGAACTGCTGCTCGGCCCACAGGCGCAGCAGTTCGGGCCAGTCGCCTGAAGGCATGGCGGCCTGGGTCGCGGCGCTCGCCAATTCCAGTTCCGATTTCGGCTCTCTCCGCGATTCGGGAGGTACCGCTAAGGTGGTTTTCGCGCTGCCTGCGGGGCGCAGTTCCGGCGGCAGATCCTGCGTGTGGATGTCCTGGCCCGGCGCCATCACGGTGAGCCAGCGCGCGATGTTTTCCATCTGGCGCACGTTGCCGGGCCAAGCGAAATTTCTGAGGTGCGCGAGCACTTCTGGACGCAGGCGTTTGGCCTCGGTTTTCAGTTCCGCCGCGGCGCGCGCGAGGAAGTGACGCAGCAGCAGCGGGATGTCCTCGTGCCGCTCGCGCAGCGGCGGGATGCGCACGCGGATGACGTTGAGGCGGTGGTAAAGGTCGTCGCGGAAGCGGCCTTCCTGCACCAGCGTTTCGAGATCCTGATGCGTGGCGGCGATGACGCGCACGTCCACGGCCAAAGGACCGCTGCCGCCGACGCGCTCGATGACGCGCTCCTGCAACACGCGCAGGAGCATTACCTGCATCTCTGCCGCCAGCTCACCCACTTCATCGAGAAAGATCGTGCCTTGATGGGCCAGTTCAAAGCGACCGAAGCGCCGCCGCGTGGCCCCAGTGAAAGCTCCCGCTTCGTGACCGAATAGCTCGCTGGCGATCAAGCTCGGCGCCAGCGCGGCGCAGTTGACGGCCACCAGAAGACGATCGCGGCGTGAGCTGAGTTGATGAATCGCCCGCGCCACCAATTCTTTGCCGGTGCCGGTTTCGCCGCGGATCAGGACTGTGCTGTCCGTCGCGGCCACTTGTTGGATGGCCAGGCGAACCGCTTTCATGGCCGCGCTTTCGCCGGTCAACGCCCGCAGGTCGCGTTCGATCCGCGATTGCTCGCGCAGGTACGTCCGCTCGCGCTGCACGCGCTCCAACTCCGACAGCCGCGCTTGCAGATCGGCAATCCGAGAGTCGCGTTCGCGGCAACCTTCGCAGGATGGCGAATTCATACCGTTATCGTAGCAAGTCGCGTCAAGGCTGCCCTACGAGCCACTAAAGAAATAAACCGCCAA
>JBOICL010000457.1:0-4151 GCA_050740055.1 Stenotrophobium sp. | reverse complement strand
CCTGGACAGCTTCATCAATCGCCTGCCGGACGGTTACGATACCATGGTAGGCGAACGCGGTCTGAATCTCTCCGGCGGCGAGAAGCAGCGCGTCGCAATCGCCCGCGCCCGGCTCAAGAATCCCGCCATCATGATTTTCGACGAAGCCACGTCCTCGCTCGATTCCGCCTCAGAGCAGGCCATCCTGTCCGCGATCCGCGAAGTCGCCGCCCAGCGCACCACGCTGGTGATTGCGCATCGCCTGTCCACCATCACCGACGCCGACGAGATCATCCTGCTCGATCACGGCCGCGTGCCGGAGCGCGGCAGCCATGCCGAACTGCTGGCGGCGGATGGCGCCTATGCCCGCCTGTGGCGGCTGCAACAGCGCGAAAAGCCGGAAATGGCGCATTGATCCCGAGCGCCCTTCCCGCAATACCGGATTTAGACTAACTTGCGGTACACAACAACGAGGAGACCGCAGCCGCCATCCGGCAACGGTTCAACACCATGAATCTCGAAACGCTCAGACGCTTCAGCCTCAAGGAAGAGATCCTCAAGCGCCTGGTCACGCCTGAGATCGACGAGCTGGTGTCGCGCATCCCCAAGCCGGTCGGCAGCTTCGGCTACGACCCCTGGGGCTATCACGAAAGCCTCTTCAAGGTCGGCGTGGGCTTCGGCAAGCTGCTCTACGACAAGTATTTCCGCGTCACCGCGCACGGGCTGGAAAACATCCCGCGCAATGGCCGCGTGCTGATCATCCCCAATCACAGCGGCCAGTTTCCGATGGACGGCGTGCTCATCGGCTACGCGCTGGCCAGCAATCTCAACGGGCCACGCGCCGCGCGCGCGATGATCGAGCGCTTTTTCCCCACCGTGCCCTTCCTGGGCAACCTGATGAATGCCTGGGGCGGCGTGATCGGCGATCCGGTGAATTGCGTCAAGATGCTGGAGAACGACGAGGCGATCATCGTCTTCCCCGAAGGCGTGCGTGGCTCCGGCAAGCTGTACAAGCAGCGCTACCAGTTGCAGCGTTTCGGCAACGGCTTCATGCACCTGGCGATGAATAGCAGGGCGCCGATCATTCCCTGCGGCGTGGTCGGCTGCGAGGAAACCATGCCCTCGCTCTACAACATCGCGCCGCTGGCGAAACTGCTCGGCATTCCCTACGTGCCGGTGGCGCCGCCGCTGCCGCTGCCCGCGCGTGTGTATCTCAACTTCGGTGAACCGATGGTGTTCAAGGGCAGCGTGGAAAGTGAAGACGCGGTGACCGAGCGCGTGGAGCAGGTCAAGACCGAAATCCGCAAGCTCATCGAAAAGGGCCTGAAGGAACGCACCAAGATCTACTAGAAAGCGCAGGAGGAGAAAAACAATGGCCGAGAAAAAAACCGTGCTCGTCACCGGCGCCGCCGGCTCGCTGGCCAAGCGCGTGATCGCGCGCCTGCAAGGCAAATACCAGGTGATCGCGGTGGATTTCCGCCGCAAGGTCGAGACCGACGCCGGCATCCCTAGCTACAAGGTGGAAATCTTCAAGCGCGGCTTCGAGGACATTTTCCGCAAGCACAAGGTCGATGCCGTGATCCACATCGGCCGCATCTTCGCGCACGAGTCCAGCCGCCAGAACCGCTACAACGCCAACGTGCTCGGCACCAAGCGGCTGCTGGAACTGTGCAGGAAGTACTACATCAAGCAGGTCATGATCCACTCGACCTATTTCGTTTACGGCGCCTCCGCCTACAACCCGGCGCTGCTCGACGAGGACGCGCCGCTCAAGGCCAGCGAGGTGACGCAGGACCTGGTGGACTCGGTCGAGCTGGAGTCGCTGGCGAATATTTATTTATGGAAGCATCCGGAACTCAATATCACCATCCTGCGGCCCTGCAACGTGCTCGGCCCCGGCGTGCGCAACAGCATGTCGCTACTGCTGTCGCGCTCGATGGCGCCGGTGCTGGTGGGTTTCTCGCCGCTGATGCAGTTCCTGCACGTAGACGACATGGCCGACGCCATGGTCACCGCCTACGAACAGAACAAGCCCGGCATCTACAACGTCGCGCCAGATGACTGGGTGGGCTACCAGGACGCGGTCACGCAATGCGGCTGCAAGAAGCTGCCCGTGCTGTCGATACCGCCCGTCATCCCGAGACTGGTCAGCAGGGTGCTCAACTGGAACGCCTTCTTCCCGCCTTACCTGGTCAACTACTTCAAGTACCCGGTAATCCTCGAAGGCAAGCTGTTCCGCGAAACTTTCGGCTGGAAGCCCAAGCGCAATCTCAACGACATTTTCAGCTATTACCGCAAGAACAAATTGCTTGTGGCGTGAACCTTAATAGTCGGAACGAGAGACCTGTAGATGACTCAAACAGCAATCCTGTTTCCGATGATGGCCCTCGCGGCCTGGACGTTCATCGTGCTTTCGCTGATGCCTTATCGGAGATTCAAGGCAGCGTCTAAAAAGCAGGTCGTCATGGACGATTTCAAATTCGGAGAGTCCGGGAATGTCCCTCCGGAGGTTAGCATTCCGAACCGGAATTACATGAATCTTCTTGAGCTGCCGGTTCTGTTTTACGTCGCCTGCCTTACCCTATACGTGACAAAAAACCTTGATTCAGTCGTGTTGTACGCGGCATGGGTTTACGTTGTATTGCGTGTATGCCATAGCCTCGTACATCTGACATACAACAAGGTTGCTCACCGCCTCGGCTTTTTCGCCGTCAGCAACGCAGTCCTCATTGTCGTATGGATACGCCTGTTTATTGCACTGCTCAGGTGAACCGGAAAACCCGCAGGCGGGAGCATGCTGCTTCACTATTGCGGGGTTAGAAACATTTCATTTCATTTGCGTGGTTGGCGGCACTAGACTGCAAGCAGGTTCACGAAGCAGGAGATCGACATGAGCAAGGAAAAAGCAGCACCCAAAATCGACATAGGCATGAGCAAGGAGCAACGCAAGGGCATCGCCGCGGGCCTGTCGCGCCTGTTGGCTGACGAGTACACGCTGTACCTCAAGACCCACAATTTCCACTGGAACGTGACCGGGCCGATGTTCAGCACGCTGCACCTGATGTTCGAGACGCATTACAACGAATCGGCGCTGGCGGTGGACCTCGTAGCGGAGCGCATCCGCGCGTTGGGCTTTCCCGCGCCGGGCACTTACAAGCAGTACGCGGCGCTGTCTTCCATAGGCGAAACCGATGGCGTGCCCGAGGCGCTGGAGATGGTGCGCCTGCTGACCAGGGCGCACGAGGCCTGCGCCAAGACCGCGCGCGGCGTGTTCCCGCTGGCGGACGCCGCCAACGACGAACCGACCGCCGACCTGCTCACGCAGCGCATGCAGGCGCACGAAAAAACCGCGTGGATGCTGCGCAGCCTGCTCGAGTGAGCGCCGCCGCGCCCGCCAAACCGTTGCTCGAAGTTCGTCGCCTGCGGGTGCAGTACCCGCTGGCGGGCCGTTGGCCGTGGAGCGCGCATGGGCAGTTGCGCGCGGTCGAGGAGCTGAATTTCAACCTGCGCGCCGGCGAGACGCTGGGCATCGTCGGCGAGTCTGGCTGCGGAACATCCACGCTGGCGCGCGCGCTGATCGGCTTGCAGCCGGTGGCTTCCGGCTCGATCAAGTACAACGGTCGCGACATCGCGCAACTGGACGAAGCCGCCTGGCGGCCGCTGCGCCGCGAAATCCAGATGGTGTTCCAGGACCCGCTGGCGAGCCTCGATCCGCGCATGACGGTCGGCCGCATCGTCGCCGAGCCGCTGGAATCGCTGTGTCCGGAAATGATGCGGGACGAACGCGACACGCGCGTCGCCGAAGTGCTCGAAAGCGTGGGCCTGCCACGCGAACTGCTCAACCGCTATCCGCACGAATTCTCCGGCGGCCAGTGCCAGCGCGGCGGCATCGCGCGCGCGCTGGTAGTGCGGCCGAAAATCCTGATCTGCGACGAGCCGGTATCGGCGCTGGACGTGTCGGTGCAGGCGCAGATCGTCAACCTGCTCGCTGCGCTGCGGCGCAAGTACAAGCTGGCGATGATCTTCATCGCCCACGATCTAGCGGTGGTGCGCCATCTCAGCCAGCGCGTGCTGGTGATGTATCTGGGCCGCATGATGGAGCAGGCGGACTGTGAGCAGTTGTTCAGCGCGCCGGCGCATCCCTATACCAAGGCCCTGCTGTCGTCGATTCC
>JBOICL010000456.1:0-3329 GCA_050740055.1 Stenotrophobium sp. | reverse complement strand
GGGTAAAAGTGGTGTTATTCAAGATGGCGCTGACGACCGGATGGGATTGTCCGCGTGCGGAAGTGATGATGAGTTTTCGCAGTGCCAGCGATGACACCCTGATTGCGCAGTTGATTGGCCGTATGGTTCGCACGCCATTGGCACGCCGCATAGAAGGACGTGAGCTGCTGAACAGCGTGACGCTGTATCTGCCAAAGTTTGATGGCGATGGCGTGCGCGCCGTTATCACCCGCCTGAAAACAGACCCTGATGCAGTGCCTCCCGTAGATGTGGATGACGGAGCGAAGCTGGTGACGCTCAAGCCGATAGCAGGCAGCGAGGCGGCGCTGACAGCCTTGAATGGTCTGCCGACCTATCGCGTGGAACGGCTGCGCAAACTCAGCAACGTGCGCCGCATGATGAGGCTGGCGCGCTTGCTGACTGGCACGCACGACCTTGATGCGAAAGCCTTGGATGAAGCAAAGAAATTGGTCATTGATGTGCTAGACAATCGCAAAGCTGCCAACCTCGTCAAAGACCCCGCCTTTGAAAGCAAGGTGAGTGAGGCAGGCGAGATTGCCTTGCATGCCGTGACCGTAGAGCAAGGCAGTTGGATGGAGCTTGCCAGCCAACCCATCCGTGTGAAGCTGGACGATGCCACGGTGGAAAACCTCTTTGACCGCGCCGGGCAGCGTATTGGCGAGGGCTTGCACCTTGAATATTGGCAAGCCCGCTACAGAACGGACGACGCCAACGAAGACCCCTATCGGGTGAAGCTGGAAGTGATCTTGCTGCTGCAACAAATGGAGACAGGCAAGGCGCTGGAAGATGCCGCCAGCCAACGTGTTGAAGACCTCTTCCGCAACAACCGTGCCGCGATCAAAAAACTCAGCAGCGGCGAGCGGGAGCGATATAACGAGATACACGAATTGTCGAAGGAGCCAGAAGCACTGACTCTGGTACTGCCCACCGAGATCATGGCGATGGTGGACAAAAAAGCGAATTCCGGTTTTGCTCGCTACGCTAAGCATTTGTATGCAGAGGGCGATGGCGAGTTTTGGGCGGACTTCAACAGTTGGGAGCAAGCCGTCATCGCTGCGGAAATTGCCCGCGATGTAGTGAAGGGCTGGTTGCGAAACATGCCCAACAAACCCTGGGCTTTGGCTCTGCCCTATGAATGGCAAGGGCAGAAGCGGGCGATGTATCCCGATTTTTTGGTGGTGCGCGAGGAATCAGGCGGGTTAGTGGTGGATATTCTGGAGCCACATTCCGGTAGCCTTGCCGATAGCTACGCCAAGGCAGCCGGATTAGCCCAATTTGCGGCCAAACACGGCAAGGATTTTGGGCGAATTGAGGTGATTCGCGTGGAGGCTGGACATATTCAGCGACTTAATTTGAATGAGGCGAAAGTGCGCAGGACGGTGTTGCAGGTGGATAGCAATGCGGCGTTATCGCTGATTTTTTCGCAGGTATCCTGAATGTCTGACGATGCGCAATACATTCTGAATTTAGTCAAGCGCGTGTTGTGGGTGAGTGTGGAGACGGTGAAAATTGTGCGGGGATTAGCTGCATTGCAGGATTTCACGCCATGAGCGGCTACGATGCCAAGAGTTGCAATGCGCTAGAGAAACCGTACTACCGTCCCATTGAAGTAGCGATTCGCTGGTGCAACCTGATTCAACACGAGCCGGAGATACTGCTTAGCGTGGGCGATGCCCCATTACCCAGCCCCAGCATGTTCCCGCATTGGCCCTGTCTCCGAGCAAATGCGGAACGTGTGCTTGAGGCGGTGCTGGATAATGTCTTGCCCTACGGCCGCGATGGACGAACGGTGCCTGAAGGTGAGCAAGTGGCAAAACACCGCCTCACCATTCGACATGCAGACTTGAAAGCATGGATGGCAAAGCACTATCCAGGACAGAAACCTGCTTTCCTGTTTGATGAGACTGAGCGTGCAACCCATGCAGCCATAAACGCTGATTCGTTTCATGCCCTGCAAGCGGATCGTGAGGCGTTAGTCCAACGACTTGAGAAGGCAAAAAGTGAATATCTAAAGCTGAAAGCGTCTTACGATAAGGAGCAAGGAGAGATTGCCTCGCTTCGCGCTATGGCGGACAAACAATCTGCACCGGGCGAAAGGGCCGAAGCCACATATCTGAACATCATCGGTGGACTGCTGAGTTTGATGCTCGGCAAATCTCCAGCGGGCAAACCGCATTCGGTCTTTGATAGCCAAGCGGCCATCATTTCCGCCTTGCTGGTATACCACGAGGGGAAACCGGGCATTGCTGCACGCACTCTTGAAGAAAAGTTCGCCGCTGCAAAGCGCAGTATCTCGTCCTGACCACCGCAACTGCGGTGAACGGCCCCGCAATTGCGGGGTTTTTTATTGCCAGCGGCATAACTATTCGCGTCGGCTATCCAACTGGAACCGACAATGACCGAACAAATCCAAGCAGCAATATCTATTCTCCGCCGCCGCGATCTTGAAGCACGCCTGCGACTTTCGCGCAGCACAATTTACGACAAGATCAACCCCGGCTCACCGCGTTATGACGCCAGCTTTCCGAAGCCGATCCGCTTGGGTGGCGGTGCCGCTGTCGGCTGGCTGGCGCATGAGGTAGACGCATGGCTGCGCTGCCAGATCGAAAATAGTCGATGCCCGGCGGCATGAAGCGGCCGGATGGCGGAATGGGCGCGCACAGACGCCGACCCAACCCCCGACTGGTAAAAATACACCGCAGCTATTCGGTCGAGGAAGCCGCCGCATTGCTGTGTGTTCACAAGAACACCGTGCGGGAATGGATACGGCGCGGACTACCTATCGTTGACCAGCGGCGTCCACTGCTAATTCTGGGCCGTGAGCTTGCGGCTTTTCTTACCCAACGTCGCCGCGCAAACAAACGCCCTTGCCAGTCCGGCGAGATTTATTGCGTTCGTTGCCGGTGTCCCCAGAAGCCAGCGGGTGCAATGGCCGACTATCTGCCGTTGTCACCTATCGGCGGCAATCTGGTGGGTCTGTGCCCGGTCTGCAACGCACTCATGTATCGCCGCGTCAGCTATCCCCGTCTGCGCGAAATTCAGGGCAATTTGGAAGTCCGGCTGCCGGTGGCACGGCAACGCATAGACGAGAGCAGCAATCCCTCCGTGAACCATGACTTCAAGCAGGAGTAGCACAACATGTTGAACCACAGCCCTAGAAACGAGCGGATCAAGCGCCAGTATCTGGCTTATTTACGCGAGGCAAAGCGGCAGAGTGAGGCCAGTCTTGACGCGGTGGCCGCCGCGCTGGCGCGGTTTGAGGCGCATGGTCGCTACCGGGATTTCAAGAATTTCCATCACCATCAGGC
>JBOICL010000455.1:0-3297 GCA_050740055.1 Stenotrophobium sp. | reverse complement strand
GCCGGGCACCGTCCTCGGGCTCCAGACAACGGGCGCCGGCGCAACCGCCGCCGCGCTCGGCACCAACACCGGCAATGGCACGGTCGGCGCGCTGTCCACCGTGGCCGTGCCCACGCAGATCGGCAACTATCTCGCCACGTTCACTTCCGCCACGGCGTTCAGTGTGGTGGCGCCCAGCGGCGCGTCCGCTGCCGGCGCCGTTGGCGTTGCCTTCGCCGCATTGGGTATCGGCTTTACCCTCACCGCAGGCGGCACGGCATTTGCGGCCGGCGACACGTTCACGATCACGGCTGTGGCCAGCGTAGGCAAGCCGACCGCCACGTCGGCGCCGGGTACCAACGTCGGCAACGGCACATGCAGCGCCGTGTCGACCAATGGCTACGCGCCCGTTCTCGGCATCTACACGATCGAGTTCGACAGCGCGACGCAGTTCGTCGTGTCGAATCCCAGCGGCGGCGAGATCGGCCACGGGGTCACGGGTGCCGCATTCACGGGCGGCGGTCTGAACTTCACGATCACCGCAGGCGGCACCGCATTCGCGCCCGGCGACAGCTTCGCCGTCACGGTCTCACCGGGCGCCGGTCTCTGGATACCGTGTACGGCGACGGCCGTCGATGGCTCGCAAAACGCCGCCGGCATCTGCTACGCCGTGTCGGACGCGACGCTGAACAATGTTGCCGGGGCGATCGTGCGGCGTATGTGCGAGGTCAACGCGTCCGAGCTGATCTGGGATGCCTCCATGACGCCCGCATTGCAAGTCGCGGCGCTGGCATTGCTGGCCACTCAAGGCATCGTCGCCCGATAAGGCGCGTTCAACCATTGCAAGAGAGCCGCCCGAGGGCGGCTTCTTCATTTAGGAGCCGGTAAATGGCATCACTCGATATTTTCAATCAGGACCCGTTCTCCACCGTTTCGCTCACGGCGGCGGTGGACAAGTACCCGTACCAGCCGCAGGAACTGGGCGAACTCGGCATCTTCGACGACGATCCGATCCGCACCACGGCGCTCGTCGTCGAACAGCGCCAAGGGCGCCTGGTGGTCATTCCCTTGAGCGAACGCGGCGAAGCCGGCACGCAACGCCAGACCGAAAAGCGCTCTGCCCGCTACTTCGACGTCAAGCGTTTGCGCTTCGACGACACGATCTACGCCAACGAACTGCAGAACATTCGCGCCTTTGGCACGGAAACCGAACTCATGCAGGTGCAGGACGAAGTCGCGCGGCGTCTGGCCGGGCCGACCGGGCTGCTCAAGAGCATCGAATACACCTGGGAATACCAGCGGCTGGCAGCGGTGCAAGGCTTGTTCACCGACGCCGACGGGTCGATCGTTTACAACTGGTTCCAGGAATTCAACATCACGCCACAAGCGGAAGTCGGCTTCAATCTGGCAGCGGGCACGGCAAACTCGTTGCGCCCGCTGTGCAACGCCATCGCGCGCAAGATGAAGCGCGCGGCGCAGGGCTCGTGGCAGCCTAGCACCAGGGTGGTCGGGCTGGCCGGCGACGCGTTCTACGATACCTTCGTCAACCACCCCGACGTGATCCGTACCTTCATCAATTGGAGCGACGCGAAGGACATTCGTAGCGGCGATACAGGTGGAGCCTTCTCCACCTTCGAGTTCGGCGGCATCCTGTGGATCAACTACCGTGGTTCAGACGACAACGCCACGATCAAGATCCCGGACGACAAGGTGAAGTTCTTCCCGCTCGGCGCACCCGGCGTCTTCCGCCGCGCGCTGGCGCCGGGCGAATCGTTCGAGTGGGTCAACACGCCGGGCAAGCCCCAGTACGTGGTGCCCATCCGCGACCTGCAGCGCAACGAGTGGTGGAAGATGGAAGTCTCGTCCTATCCGCTGCACATCTGCACGCGCCCGGAAGTGCTGGCCAGCGCGCGCATGGAAGCCTGATCGTGGCGATCGACTGGGACAGCATCGTGCTCGGCCCCGTTCACGCGCTGTTCGGCGAGGCGATCACCTACATGCCGGCGGCCGGCGCGGCGTTCGTCATTCCGGACGCCGTGTTCGACGAGTCCTTCCGCGCCGTCAGCATGGCCGACGGCATCGGCATGACCTCGCAAGTGCCTGTCGTCGGCGTGCGTGCGGCGGCCTTCCCCACGCCACCCTTGCAGGACGATCAACTCGTCATCCAGCGCACGGGCGAGCTGATGATCGTCAAGGAAGTCCAGCCCGATGGACATGGCTGGATCGCTTTGACGCTCAATTACAACGGGAGCTGACATGGCCGACCTGTCGATGCTGGCACGCCGCCAGGTGCGCTTGGCGGCGTTGGCGGCGCTGCAAGGCGCGGGGCTGAGCGCCAGCAGCATCCAGTCCCCTGGCGACCGCGACACCCCCTCGGAAAAGCTCCCCGCGATCCTGCTCAGAGTCACGGGCGAGCATAAGGACGGGGTGGCGAAGGGCCAGCCCGACTTCACCACCAGCGTGCGCCTGGAAGTCGATGCGCGCATCCAGGCGGCCTCGGCCGAGGCGGCGCAGGACGCGATCGAGGCCTTGGGCTATGCGATCGAGTGCGCGCTGTTCACAAACTACGGGCTGAACCTCATCGTCCAGCAGTTCGCCTCCGTCGACACCGAGATCGAGGTCCGCGCCGACGGGCGTCGCCATGTGGGCGAGACACGCATGGTGATTTTCGTCGAAGTGTTCGAGGAATTCGACCCGATCGAGCAAGCGCCGGCACCGCTGCAGCCCGTTGCCGTCCCGCTCGCATCCATCGGTATCCATGCCGACCTGGTCAACGTGGTCGACGCCAGCGGCAGCTATGCCAACCCGCCATTCCCGGCCGCAGTTCAACCGGCACCGCGCGTCGAAGGGCCAGACGGCCGCGACGAAGGCGCGCTCGATATCACTCTTGTGCAGTAGGAGCCTCCATGAAAGTTAAACCCGCACCGGGCCTGATCATTCGGGACCCGGACCTGAAGGATTATTTGCCGGACGAAGGGCGCGTCGTGCCCGACTCCGACTACTGGGTGCGCCGCCGCAACGAGGGCGACGTGGTCGATGTCGTTGACGAGGCCGCACCGGCCAAGACTCGGAAAGGCACAGCAGAATGATCGGGTTCAAGAATATTCCGCAGAATGTCCGGGTGCCGCTGTTCTACGCCGAAGTCGACAACAGCATGGCGAACAGCGGCACAGTCAACCAGCGCGCGCTGATCATCGGCCAGATTCTGGCGAGCGGCGCGGCGGCACCCAACGTGCCGATCATCTCGCAAGGCGTGGCCGACGCGGCCACGCAGGGCGGCGCCGGTTCCATGCTGCACCTGATGACGCAGGCGTACCG
>JBOICL010000454.1:0-5907 GCA_050740055.1 Stenotrophobium sp. | reverse complement strand
ACTTTCCCGGACGGCAACCAGAAGTCGTTCGACGCGCCCGTCAGCGGTCTCGCGATTGCCCAGGGCATTTCGCCCGGCCTCGCCAAGAAGGCCGCGGTCATCAAGGTCAACGGCGAATTGTGGGACCTGACGCGGACTATCGACCGCGACGCGAAGATCGACATCGTCACCCGCGACAAGCCCGAGGCGCTGGAAGTCATCCGCCACGATGCCGCGCATGTGCTGGCGCAGGCGGTGCAGGAGCTGTTCCCCGGCACACAGATCACTTTCGGCCCGGCCACTGACGTCGGTTTCTACTACGACTTCGCGCGCGATGTGCCTTTTACCGAGGCCGATCTAGCCGCCATCGAGCAGAAGATGCGCGAGATCGTGAAGCGTGATCTGCCGATCACCCGCGAGGTCTGGGATCACGACCGCGCAGTGCAGCACTTCGAGAAGGCTGGCGAAAAATTCAAGGCCGAGTGGATCCGCGAAGGCATCAAGGCTGACGAGGAACTGACCATCTACAAGCAGGGCGAGAACTGGCTCGACATGTGCATGGGTCCGCACCTGCCATCCACCGGCAAGCTCGGCGGCTCGTTCAAACTGATCCGCGTCGGCGGCGTCTACTGGCGCGGCGACGCCAACAACGCGCAGTTGCAGCGCATCACCGGCGTGTGCTTCGCCAACGACGACGATCTCAAAGCGCACCTCAAGATGGTGGAGGAAGCTGAGAAGCGTGACCACCGCAAGATCGCGCGCCAGCTCGACCTGTTCCATCAGCAGGAAGAAGCGCCGGGCATGGTGTTCTGGCATCCCAAGGGTTGGGCGATCTGGCAGGTGGTCGAGCAGTATGTGCGCGGCGTCTTCCGCAGAAGCGGTTACCAGGAAGTGCGCGGCCCGCAGATCATGGACGTGAGCCTATGGAAGAAGTCGGGCCACTGGGACAATTACCAGGAGAACATGTTCTTCACCGAGTCGGAGAAGCGTACCTACGCGCTCAAGCCGATGAACTGCCCCGGGCACGTGCAGATTTTCAATTCGACGCTGCACAGCTACCGCGACCTGCCGGTGCGCTACGCCGAGTTCGGCGGCTGCCACCGCAACGAGCCCTCAGGCGCGCTGCACGGCATCATGCGCGTGCGCGCATTCACCCAGGACGACGGCCACATTTTTTGCACTCCGGAGCAGATCGAGCCGGAAGTCACCGCCTTCCATCGCCAGGCGATGAAGGTGTACGAGGATTTCGGCTTCACCGATCTGTCGATCAAGATCGCGCTGCGCCCCGACAAGCGTCTCGGCACCGATGATGTCTGGGATCGCGCGGAAGACGCATTGCGCGCTGCGCTGCGTGCCGCCGGCGTGACCTGGGCCGAACTGCCCGGCGAGGGCGCGTTCTACGGCCCCAAGGTCGAGTATCACCTCAAGGATTCCATCGGCCGCGCCTGGCAGGTCGGTACCATGCAGGTGGACTTCATGATGCCGGAGCGCCTCGGTGCGGAATACGTGGACGAGCACTCGCAACGCCGACATCCGGTGATGCTGCACCGGGCCATCGTCGGTTCCATGGAGCGCTTCATCGGCATCCTCATCGAGCACCACGCCGGCGCCCTGCCGTTCTGGCTGTCGCCGGTACAGGTGATGGTTGCGCCCATCGTGTCAGACGCCGACGCCTACGCGCAGGAAGTCTGCGAGACCTTGAAGAAGGCCGGCGTCCGCGCCGAGACTGATCTGCGCAACGAGAAGATCAACTACAAGATCCGCGAGCACTCAGTGCAGAAAATTCCGGTGATCGTCGTCGTTGGCCGCAAGGAAGCGGAAGAAAAAACCGTAACCCTGCGCCGCCTGGGCGAGGAACGGCAGGAGACGCTGCCGCTGGCGGAGGCGGTGCAGCGGCTGACGGCCTGATGCGCCGCTCGCATGTGCCGGTTTTGTTCGCGGCGCTGATGCTTGTTTCGGTGTTCGCGCAGGCCGATGACAGCGGCAAGACTCAATCTTTCGAGATCAAGGGCGAGTGGCGCCAGGGCAGTTTGCTGTTGGGCAAGGCCGAACCGGGTACGCAGGTCTGGTTCGACGGACGCAGGCTCAGGCTGACGCCGCAAGGCAATTTCGTCTTCGGCCTCGACCGTGACGAAAAACCCGAAGCCGAACTGAAACTCCAGCGGCCCGGCGAAAGTGCGCCGCAGACATTTCGCTATCAGGTTGCAAAGCGCAGCTACAAAATCCAGCGCATCAACGGCCTGCCGCCGAGGATGGTGACGCCGCCACCGGAACTGGTGGTGCGCATCGAGAAAGACCAAGCCGAAGCGCGCAAGGCGCGCGAACACGACAGCGATCTCGACGGCTTCGCGCAGGCGTTTATCTGGCCCTGCGAGGGTCGCATCTCCGGCGTGTTCGGCAGCCAGCGCATCCTCAACGGCGAGCCCCGGCAGCCGCACTACGGCGTCGATGTCGCGGTGCCGGTCGGCACGCCGGTGCGCGCACCGGCGGACGGCGTCGTCACTCTCGCCGCACCGGACATGTACTACACCGGCGGCACGCTGATGATCGACCACGGGCATGGCGTGGCCTCGGCCTTCCTGCACCTGTCGAAACTGCTGGTGAGAAAGGGTGAGCGCGTGAAGCAGGGACAGGTGATCGCCAGGAGCGGCATGAGCGGCCGCGCCACCGGCCCGCATCTCGACTGGCGCGTGAACTGGTTCGAGTCGCGCGTGGATGCTGAGGAACTGGTGCCGCCGATGACCGTGAGTAAGAGCGGGAAGTAGCGCACCCGCTCTGCTTGAATGCCTTGCAGAAAAGTTTATTTATATTTATTAAATAAAAATAAGATCAATAAATAAAAACAAAATTGCAACGCTGAATCAGAGAGCGGGTGGATTCAGCCTGGCGGCCACTTCATCGGCCGGCCACCGAGAATATGCAGGTGCAGATGAAACACAGACTGCCCCGCGCCCGCGCCATTGTTGACGGCGATGCGGAAGGCCTCGCCGCAGCCCATCTGCTCGGCGAGTTTCGCAGCGGTGAGCATCAGGTGGCCGAGCAGCGCCTGGTCTTCCGGTTTGGCGTCGGCGAGCCGCGGTATGGCCTTGCGCGGCACCAGCAGCACATGCACCGGCGCGCCAGGGTTGATGTCCTTGAAGGCGATGCACTGCTCGTCCTCGTAGACGATGCTGGCGGGCAGTTCATGGTCGATGATTTTCTCGAACAGCGTTTTGGCCATGGCGATGCGGCAGGGTGGGTTTGCGTGGCCTGAATGCTAACATTGCGGCGCGATCAAAAAAGCGGGCTTCCATGACGCATCCGTATCACCACACCTACACCCCGCTGGCGGTTTACCGGCGCCTGCTGGCCTATGCGCTGCCGCACTGGAAAATCTTCCTGTCCGCGCTGCTCGGCATGATCCTGTTCGCGGCGACCAACACGGCGTTCATGGCACTGGTCAAGCCGCTGCTGGACCAGAGCTTCGTGTCCAAGAGCATGTCCACGGCACACTGGATTCCGTTGGCGATTGTGGGCTTGTTCATCCTGCGCGGCATTTCCGGTTTCATGTCCACCTACAGCATGTCCTGGGTCGGCCGCCGCGTGGTCACCGACATGCGCGGCCAGGTGTTCAACCACCTGCTCAAAATGCCGGTGAGTTTCTACGACCGTGCCAGCTCCGGCCAGTTGATCGCGCGCATGACCTATCACGTCGAGCAGGTCGCGCAGGCCACCACCACGTCGCTGACTTCCGTCGTCCGCGATGGCCTCACGGTTGTGGGGCTGCTCGCGTGGATGTTTTACGTGAACTGGCAGTTGTCGCTGTTCTGCATGATCGTGGGGCCGGTCATCGCGCTGATCGTGCGCTACGTGAGCCGCCGTTTCCGCAGCATCAGCCAGCGCATCCAGCAGTCCGTGGGCGACGTGACGCAGGCGGCCGAGGAAACCATCAGTGCGCAGCGCGTGGTCAAGATCCACAACGGGCAGGCGCACGAAGAGCAGGAATTCCGGCGTATCAACGAGCACAACCGCTTCTTGTCGATGAAGGTGGTCGCCACCTCGGCGGGCAGCGCGGCGCTGATCCAGTTCATCGCCGCATGGGCAGTGGCGTCGATCGTCTATTTCGCCACGCAGCCGGACATGCTGGCGAAAATTTCGCCCGGCACTTTTGTCTCCTTCATGGGCGCGATGCTCGGCCTGATGAACCCGATCAAGAGCCTCTCAGGCGTCAACGAGCAGATGCAGCGTGCAGTGGTGGCGGGCGCGGACATCTTCCAGTTGCTCGAAGAGCCGGTGGAGCCACTGGGTGGCGGCCGGCCGCTGGCGCGTGCCAGCGGGCAGATCGAGTATCGCGACGTGCGCTTCGCCTATCGCGAGGAACAGGGCGACGCACTGCGCGGCGTGTCGGTGACGGTCGAGCCGGGCCAGACCGTTGCCTTCGTCGGCAAATCCGGCAGTGGCAAGTCCACCCTGCTGGCGCTGCTGCCGCGCTTCTACGATGTGAACGCGGGCGCGATTTTTCTCGATGGCCACGACATCCGCGAATATCCGTTGACGCGCCTGCGTGACCAGATCGCGCTGGTCGATCAGCAGGTGCGGTTGTTCAACATCACCGTCGGCGAAAACATCGCCTACGGCCTGGAGCCGCTGCCGCCGCGCGAGAAGATCGTCGAAGCGGCGAAGTCCGCTTACGCCTGGGATTTCATCGAAAAACTGCCGCAGGGGCTCGACACGCCGGTCGGGCAGAACGGCGTGACGCTCTCTGGCGGTCAGCGCCAGCGCATCGCCATCGCGCGCGCGCTGCTCAAGGACGCGCCGATCCTGATTCTCGACGAGGCGACCTCGGCGCTGGACACGGAATCTGAGCGCTACATCCAGGCGGCGCTGGAAAAGCTGGTGAAAGGCCGCACCACGCTGGTGATCGCGCACCGCCTGTCCACCGTGCAGAACGCGGACAAGATCGTGGTGATGCAGGATGGCCGCATCATCGAGTCCGGCAAACACGACGAACTGCTCGGCCAGGGCGGCATGTATGCCGCGCTGCACCGCATGCAGTTCGAGGAAAAAGCTCCTGAAAAAGTGGCTTGAAAGCCGCTGGTATTCGGCGCGGCCGGCGCCGTGGTGGCTGCGCCCGTTCGCGGCGCTCTACGGATTCATCGCCAGCGCGCGGCGCAGACGCCTGAGCGCGCAGGCGCAACCCCTGTCCGTGCCGGTGATTGTGGTTGGCAACATCAGCCTCGGTGGTACCGGCAAGACGCCGTTTGTGATCTGGCTGGTGGAAAGCCTGCGCGCATGGGGGTTCAGACCCGGCGTGATCAGCCGCGGCTACGGCGGCCATGCGCCGCAATACCCGCTCGAAGTGACGCCTGAAACCGCGGCGGCGCTCTGCGGCGACGAACCGCTGCTGATGGCGCAGCGCCTGGGCGTACCGCTTGCGGTGGCGCCGGATCGCGTTGCCGCGGCGAAATTCCTGCTGCAACGCCATGCCATCGACATCCTCGTCGCCGACGATGGCCTGCAACATTATCGTTTGCCGCGCGATCTGGAAATCTGCGTGGTCGATGGCGCGCGCGGCCTTGGCAACGGCGCGCTGCTGCCGGCCGGGCCTCTGCGCGAAGCGCCGTCGCGGCTGCGCGAGGTGGGTCTGGTCGTGGTTAATGGCGGCGGCTGGCGCCGGGCTGCGATTCCACATGCGGACATGATGTTGCGCATGGACATGGCGGTGTCGTTTTCCGGCGGGAAGAAACCCTTGCAGGATTTTGCCGGGCAGCGCGTGCATGCCGTCGCCGGCATCGGCAATCCCGAACGCTTTTTCGCGCAGTTGCGCGGGCAGGGGATCGAGGTCGTGCCGCTCGCATTCGCCGATCACCACGCCTATGCCGCTGGCGATCTCGACTTTGGCGATCAACTGCCGGTACTGATGACCGAGAAGGACGCGGTGAAATGCCG
>JBOICL010000453.1:0-14529 GCA_050740055.1 Stenotrophobium sp. | reverse complement strand
ACGATCGACGCGAGCAGCGCGAGCCCCATGGTGAAGGCCATCGGCTCGAAGATTTTTCCTTCGACACCACCGAGCAGGAACAGCGGCGCGTAGGCGACGATGATGATTGCGGTCGAGAAAATCATCGCGCGCGCAACTTCCGCAGTGGCCTTGCGGAACACGTTGCCCGCGGACGATTCTCCGCGCTCCAGTTGCTGCATGATATTTTCGGTGACGATGACCGCGGCATTGACGATAAGTCCGAAGTCGATCGCGCCCAGTGAGATCAGATTGGCCGGAATGCCCAGCCAGTGCATGCCGGTGAAGGACACACACAGGCCCAGCGGGATGATCGCGGCAACGATCAGCGCGACGCGGAAATTGCCCAGGAAGATGAACAGCACCGCGAGCACCAGCGCGATGCCGATCAGCAGCGTATGCGTCACCGTATGCACGGTGAGATCGAGCAGATCCTGCCGGTCGTAGAACGGCACGACCTTGACCCCGGTCGGCAGCCGCCCGCTGGTATTGATTTCGCTGATCTTGTTGCGCACCCGCGCCAGCACCTCAGTGGCATTTTCGCCGCGGCGCATGACGACGATGCCCTCGACCACGTCGTCGTGCTGGTCGAACTGCACTTGGCCCAGACGCGGTGCGTTGCCAAACTGCACGGCCGCCAAGTCGGAGACGTGCACCGGCACGCCGCCGTTATTGGCGACGACGATGCGGCGGATATCGTCGAGCGACCGCACCAGGCCGACGCCGCGCACCACGATCTGCTGCTCGCCGCTGGGCAGCAGGCCGCCGCCGGCGTTGGCGTTGCCGTTGGCAAGTGCCTGCGCCAACTGGTTCAGGGTGATGTTGTAGAGCTGCAATTTCCTGGGGTCGGGCAGCACCTGGTACTGCTTGACCATGCCGCCGAAGCCGTTGACATCGGCGACACCGGGAACGCCCTTCAGATCCTTGAAGATTTCCCAGTCCTGCAGGCTCTTGAGCTCGATCAGGTCAATCGCAGGGTTTTTGTTCTGCAGACGGTAGCGCAGGATTTCGCCGGTCGCGTCCGCATCCGGGCTCAGGCTGGGCTGTACGCCGGTTGGAAAATTCACCTGGCTCAGATACTGCTGGACGTTCTGTCGCGCCTTAAACGAATCCGTACCCTCGCGGAACTGGATCGTGACCACCGACAGGCCGAACAGCGACACCGAGCGCACCGATTGTGCGTCCGGTATGCCGGCCATCGCGGTCTCGATCGGTATCGTCAGCTGGCGCTCGATCTCCAGCGTGCTGCGGCCCGCCCACTGCGTGATGACCTGCACATTCAGCGGCGCGATGCTCGGATACGCCTCGATCGGCAGTTGCCGGAAGGAAAACGTACCGAGACCGAGCAGCAACGCGCAGGCCATGAACACCAGCCCGCGGCGGCTGATGAAGCCGCCGATGAGTTTTTCGGTCAGCGTCATGGCGTGGCTTTAAGCGCCGCCGGCCAACTGGTTCAGCAGGACGGCGCCATCGACCACGACCGAGGCAGTTGCGGTCAGACCGCCGGTGACGGCGTACTGGCCGGAATCGACCGGGCGGCCCTGGACCTTCACGCGCTGGTAATGCTTGTCGTTGTCCTGCACGAAGACGTAATCGGAATCGCGGATATGGAAGATTGCCTGCCTGGGCACCAGCAGCGCGGTTTGCTCGGCGACCTTGAGTTGTCCGCTGATGAACATTTCCGGACGCAGCAGCATGTTCGTGTTGGGCACATCGCAGCGGATCGCCAGCGTATGCGTGGCCGGATCGAGGCTAGGCGCGATGAAGGCCACGTGTCCGGTGAACGTCCGGCCGGGCAGCGCCGCGGTCTGGAATTCCAGCGCCTCACCGAGTTTGAGTGACGAGTAGTCGGGCTCATAGGTGTTTGCGAACAGCCACAGCGTATCGACGTTGGCCAGCGACATCAGCGTGTCGCCGACGTTCAGATAGGCGCCGGGGTCCACGTTGCGCTTGGTCACCACGCCGGTGATCGGCGCGCGGATATTGAAGTATTGCGAGACCACGCTGGTGCGGGCGAGCTGAGCGATTTCCGCATTGGACGCACCCAGAACCTTGAGCCGGTTCGCCGCCGACTGATAGGTCGCCTCGGTGTCGCTGCGCAGTTCGGCGTCGGCATGGTCCTTCGACAGCGCGTCGCGGAAACGCAGGGCGAGCAGGAATTCGTTTTCCGCCGAGATGTAGTCCGGACTATAGATCTCTGCCAGCGGCTGACCCGCGGTGACGGACTGTCCTTCGAACACAAAGATGCGGCCCAGCCGTCCCGCGACGCGGGCGGAGGCAAGGCGAACCCGCTGCGCGTCCAGCGCCAGCTTGCCGGTTACGAAAATCGTATCCGGCACGGTCTGCTGCACCGGCATAGCGGTTTTGACGAAGTCGGGGTTGAACGCGGTATCGGTAGTGACCGAGCCGGTATCGCTCTTCTCATCCGCAGCCGGACTCGCGGGGGCGGCTGTCTGCCCGGCAGCCACCGGCACGACGGATACGCGCGCCGTATCGTGGCCAACCAGATAACCGGCGGCGAGTGCGGTGAGCAGCCCAATGGCAATTATCAGGATTCGCGTCATGTTGTGATTCCTCAATTCGGATCGCGGCCGATGGCGGCCGTCAGACTGACGTACGCCTGCAGCGCTGCATTCTCGGACTGCACCAAGCTCAACTCGGTGCTGCGCAGGCCGCTCTGCGCGGTGAGCAGTTGTGAAAAGGCCGCGCCGCCGTTGCTGCTGTAAGAGGTCAGCGCCAGCCGGTAGGCCATCCGCGCCTGCGGCAGCAGCCGTTCGTGGGTGAATTTCACTTGCTGGATTGCGGTTTCCAGGCCGTGGTAGGCGCTGGCGACATTGAGTTCGACCTGTTGCAGGTTCGAGGCCTGGTTCGCCTGTGCTGCATCCAGCAGCGCGCTGGCCTGACCAACCCCGGCTTTTTCTTTCTCGAAGAACCAGGTCGGCAGGGTGAGATTGACGCCGACGGAATACATCCGCGCCGAGTGGTCGATGTTCAACGGCGGATCGCTGAAGGCGCCAACCACGAACTGGAAGTCCGGGTAATAGGCTTTTTTGGCCAGACTCACGCTCTTGTCGGCGGCCTCGATCTGCGACGCGCCGCCGGCGATTACCGGGTTGCTGTCCTGCGCAAGAACGATCAGTTCCTTGAGCGGCTTCGACGGCATGTGCGGCGTGATGTCGGCATCGCGCAGGTTCAGCGGCTCCTGCGAGGAACGTCCGAGCAGTGTGTTGATCTGCTCCCTCGCGGTCAGGATCTGCTTCTGCAACGAAAAACGGTCGTTCTCCAGGCTGCTGGCCGAGACCTGGGCATTGAGATAGTCCACATAAGCCGCCGCGTTGTTCGCGTACTGAACCTTGGTGACTTCCTTGATCTGTTCCAGGCGCTGCTGGTCTTCATCCATGAAGCGCAACTGGTCTTGCAAGGCCATCAGCTGATAAAAACTCAGCTTGAGCTGCGACACCAGTTGCAGCACCAGACTGTCGTACTGGCGGCCAACCACTTCGGCCTGCGCTTTGGCGACTTCGCCCGCCAGGCGGCGCTTGCCCGGCCACAGGATCGGCTGCGTGAAGTTGTAATAGGCGAAAAAGCCTGAATTCTTGTTGAAGTCGAAAGGGCCGCCGGTGTTGGCCTGCTCCAGCAATCCGAACTGCGCGCCCGGTTCCGCTTCCACCTGCGGCGCCACCAGCTTCGCGGCCAGATAGTTCTGGCGCGCCTGTATGAGTTGTGGGTTGTAGGTCTTGAGGGCTTCGATCAGGTCCGTCAGGGACGAGGTCTGGGCCGTGGCCGCAGTATCTGCGGCGCGAGCCTGTAGCGGCAGACTGGCCGCCATTGCGCCGCACAACAGCAGCGCCAGGCCGGACGATGCGGCTGATCTCACGAGCAGGTTCCTTCGCGTTTTCATGGACTGGCGCGGGAACCGGTGCAAAATACGCTGGCAGGCAGTGGATACATTGATCTGATCGCGGGACGAACAAGGTTTACGGCGCGCAAGATAGTGCGTTCAGCTTTCAATCAGGTTTCATCGCCGGAACCTGCAGACCAAGGGGTAGCGGTGCGCATACTCGTAGTTGAAGACGACCGTCCGATAGCGCTGGCGCTGCAGCATGGTCTGCGCAAGGCCGGGCATGCGGTGGATCTGGTGCACGACGGACTCGCGGCGGAGCAGGCGGCGCTCGGCGGCGATTGGGAGCTGATCCTGATGGACCTGGGCCTGCCGGGACAGGATGGGTACTCGGTGCTGACGAAGCTGCGTGCGCGCTCGGCGCAGGTTCCGGTGATCCTGCTGACCGCAAGGGATGAGCTGGGTCAGCGCGTGCGCGGGCTGGACCTGGGCGCCGACGACTACATCACCAAGCCTTTCGAGATGGACGAACTGCTGGCCCGCATCCGCGCGGTGACGAGGCGCAGCACGGCGGCGACCGGCGGCGACATCAGCCTCGGACGTCTGCGGCTCGATCCGGTCGAGCGCCGCTTTTACATGGACGGCGAGGCGCTGGAGTTCACGCCGCGCGAGTTCGGCGTGCTGGAGCTGCTGCTGCTGCGCCGTGGGCGCGTAGTCAGCAAGGCGCAGATCCTTGAGCATCTCTGCGACTGGAACGATGAACTGAGCGAGAGCGCCATCGAGCTTTACATACACCGCATACGCCGCAAGCTGGAAATTTCCGGGCTGCAACTCCAGACCGTGCGCGGGTTCGGTTACTTGTTGAAACTTGACGATGAAGCGGCAGGCTGAAAATCGCCTGAGCCTGCGGCGCAGCCTGCTGCGGCAGTTGCTGGCGCCCCTGCTGCTGGTGCTGCTCGCCAGCACCGCCCTGTCCTATGGCGCCGCGGCGCATTTCTCGCACGAGGAATACGACGCCTTCCTCTACGATTCCGTGCAGACACTCGCGCACCAGGTCAGGCCGGGGCCGGGCGGACCAGTGCTCGACCTGCCAAAGGCCGCGGAAAAGGTCTTCCTGTTCGATGAAACGGATATCACCTATTACCGGGTGTTTGGCGAACGCAGCGGCGAGATTGCCGGTTACCCCGGGATGCCCTCGACGCTGACCTCGGTGGAATCCTTTCGCGGCGTGACGATTGGTTCGGCGGCGGTGAATGGCGTGCCGGTGCGGGTTGCGACGATGGTGCTGGACACGCTGCAACTGGGCGACAAGGTTTACGTGCAGGTTGCCGAAACCCAGCGCCGACGCGGCGCGCTGACGCGGCAGATCCTGGTCAGTGTGCTGGTGCCGCAGTTCTGCCTGATCCTGATCGTGGCGCTGGTCATCAGTCGCGGTGTGCGGCGTGGGCTGGAGCCGTTGCTGGGCATCACCAGCAGCCTCGAGCAGCAGAGCTATCAGCGCCTGCGCCCGATTCCGGACGAGGGCGCGCCCAGCGAGGTGCATGCCCTGACGCATGCGCTGAACGATCTGCTCGCGCGCCTGGAGCAGGCGATGGCGGCGCAGCGCCAATTCATCGCCGACGCCGCGCACCAGCTGCGCACACCGCTGACAGCGCTCAAGCTCAATCTCGACCGGGCGCTGCGCGAGCAGGACCCGCGGGAACTGCACGCGGTACTCGAACAACTGCGCCTGTCCACCGATCGCGCGGCGCGGCTGTCGCGTCAACTGCTGTCGCTGGCGCGGGCAGAGTCCGGCAGCGGGCACGAGGACCGCTTCACCGCGCTGGACCTGCGCGCTATCGCCCAGGAAACCGGAGCCGAATGGGTGCCGGCCGCACTGGAACATGGCATCGACCTGAGCTTCGAAGCGCCATCCGCCGCGCTGACGATACGCGGCGACGCGGTGCTGCTGCGCGAGGCCATCGCCAACCTGCTCGACAACGCGGTCAAGTACGGCCGTCGCGGCGGCCATGCGGTGCTGGCGGTCGCGGTCGAAGGCGCGAGGATAGCTCTGAGCGTGCGCGACGACGGTCCGGGCATACCGCCGGAACTGCGCGAGCGCGTGTTCGAGCGGTTTGTGCGCGGCGATGCGGGCGGCGACGGCACCGGTCTGGGGCTGGCCATCGTGCGCGACATCGGCCTGCTGCACGCCGCAGAAATCCGCTGCGGCGCAGGCCTGGATGATCGCGGTTTTGGTATCAGCCTGTATTTTTCCCGTTCTCAGCCCGCATCCTGACGCTTACGGATAACCCTGGCGACCAGCAGGCTGATGGCGATGAAAACCGCCGCCAGCACGAGTTGCGGAATATCGATGACCGAGCCCAGCGAAAGATTTGCCCGGCCGGAAAGCAGTTCGTCCAGGTGAATGGCGGCGCCGACATTGGCATACACCACCGTTGCCACCGTATTGCCCACCACGGTGGCGAGAAAGAAGGTTCTGAAATTCACGCGCAGACCGGCGGCGGCGAAGTTCACCGGATCGAAGGGCAGCAACATCAGGCGCATGATCATCACGGTGAGAAAGCTGTCGCGGCGCAGGCGCGCGATCCATTTCGACATCAGGCCCGCCGCCTCCGGCCGTGCCGTCGCGGATGGCGGCAGCACGTAGCGTGCGGTGGCGTAGCTGCTCACTGCCGACAGCAGCATGCCGATGACCGCGTAGAGTCCGCCGGGCCAGAGTCCCCACAGTGCGCCGCAGAGGAAGACCGGCAGGCTCACCGGCAGGATGAATGGTGGGCGCACGGCGAACAGGAGCAGAAGCAGCCAGGGCGCGTCGTGCGTGGTTTCATAAGCCCAGCGCAGGAAGGCGGGGACGGTATAGCCGCGTGCCCAGGCGAACAATGCGATGGCCAGCAGCACCGCCATCAGCGCCAGCGCGGGCAGCCAGCGCCGCAGCGCGGATTTCGGCGCGGGTTCAGTCAAGGCGGGCGAGGGCGGTGACGACTTCGAAATACGGCGGCCGCGTTTCGCGCGAACTGATGCGGCAGGTTTCCACCGTGTAGCCGCAATGCACCAGCATGCGCCGCAGCCGCTCCGGCGCGATGCCGAGATTGAGGTGGTCGTAGGCCTGCATCGCGGCCTCGTGCTTGTGCGCGCCGAGCGTGGCGATCACCAGCTTGCCGCCGCGGCGCAGCAGGCGCGCGGTTTCCTCCAGCACTTTCAGCGGTTCGCGCGAATACGGCAGCGCGTGCATCGCGAAGATGTGGTCGAAGCTCGCATCGGCCAGCGGCAGGCGGTGCATGTCGGCTTCGTACAGGTGCACGTTGGTGTAGCGCGCGAGACGCTTGCGCGCGGCGGCGATGACGGTGGCGCTGATGTCCACGCAGGCGACGCTGCGTGCGTGGCTGGCGAGCAGCTCGGCCAGCACGCCGTCGCCGCAGGCGAGGTCGAGCACGTCGCCCGGTTCCAGCAGGCCGATCAGCGCGCGCGCGGTCGCTTCCCAGGTGCGGCCCGGCGAATAGTGGAGTTCCATGCGTCCGGCGACGGATTCGGCCCAAGTCTGCCCATGCTTGCGCGCCAGCACCGCTTGTTCCGCGCGCTCGCGGTCGAGGCGCGCCTGCGCGTCGTCGATCTGCCCGCGCAGCAGATTCCACAACTCGCCCGCGCTGCCGCCGTTGCCGGTCGCCGAATACAGCGCGGCGGTGCCGACACGCTTGCTCTGCACCAGCGCCGCGCGCTTGAGCAGCGACAGGTGCGTGGAGACGCGGCTCTGCGTGAGGCCGGTGATGCCGGTGAGTTCGGCGACGGAAAGTTCATGGGCTTCGAGCAGCAGCAGCAGGCGCAGGCGGCTGGCGTCGGCGAGCAGGCCGCAGAGTTCCGTGCCCTGCTTCAGCGACAGGTTCATGCGCCTGTTTCCAGGGAAGGTTTTACGTCACCAGCTCTCAAGGTAAAGCCGCAGGTTGATGTTATTAAATATTTAATCATATTCAATATGGCAAATATTATATAACTATTGTCGCAGGGGAAGCAGCCAGAGCGGGTGGCGCATTCTGGCATGGGCGATGCGGGTGTGCGGTTGTGGCGACGTGGGCGCGATAGCCCAGTCCGCTCAGTCCTTGCCTGCAGGCACTACGCCCTGGCCGCCGAACAGCAGCTTGGCGCCACCGGTCAGCGGCAGTGCGGCGTTGAGGGGTACGCGATCCGCGCGGTTGTGCACGCTGAAGGTCTTGCCGTCGTCGCTGCTGCTGAGCGTGGTGCCGGCGAGGCCGGTGACGAGGACGCTGCCGTCCGCGCCCTGCACGATATTGGTGAGCGACTGGTCGGTGCCGGTGGGAATCTCGGTCCAGGTCAGGCCCTGATCGTGGCTGGCGAACAGGTGCCCGCGCTGGCCGGCGGCGAGCAGGCTGCCATCCTTGAGTTGCAGGCCGGTCCAGAACGAGCCGGGATTCGTGGTCTTGATCGTGGTCCAGGTCGCACCGCTGTCGGCCGAACGGTAGATCAGCCCGGCTTCACCCGCGATGTACAGCGTCGGCGCGCCGTCGCCGAAGATGGAGTTGAGGTGATGGTCGGTCTCAGCGCCGGACTCCACCGCCAGCGGCACCCAGCTCCTGCCACCGTCGGCGGTCTGCACCGCGGTGCCGAACAGGCCGGCGGCGATGCCGTGCTGCGCATCCTTGAACCAGATCGAGAATAGCGGCTTGTCGCCGTTGAGGTCCTCGTGCTGCAAGGCCCAGGTTTCGCCGCCATCTTCGGTATGCAGCACGACACTGTCGTGACCCGCGATCCAGCCCTGTTTTTCGTCGATGAAGCAGACGCTGGTCAGCAGTGTCTGGCTCGGCACGCTCCTGGCTTGGCGGAAAGTCTTGCCTTCATCGTCGGACAGCAGCACCACGCCGTGATCGCCCACCGCGACGATGCGCGGACCTGCGTGCGTGGCGGCGAGGATAGGCGCATGCACGGCGTCCGCGACCTGCACGGCGGGCTTCTGCGCGGAGCCATTGGCCGCGTCTGCGAGGGCGGCGGGCGTCCATTGCAGCAGCGGAGCAGCCCCCAGGATCGCGGCTGCGGCCCATACGCTCGAACGCTGCCACAGGAATTTCGATGTTGGCTTATTCATGGGCAAACCCCGGCACACGCACCGGCCCCTTGCGCGGGAACAGTTTTTCCAGCACCACCGCGAAGGCGGGCAGTGCGGTGATCGCCATGATCAGGTTGACCATGAACATGAAGGCCAGCAGCTTGCCCATGTCGGCCTGGAACTTGAGCGCGGAGAAGCTCCAGGTCGCCACGCCCACCGACAGCGTCAGCGCGGTGAACACGGTGGCAATGCCGGTTTCCTTCAGCGCGTGCTCGAAAGAGATGACGATGTCCTCGCCCGCAGCGAGGTGCTGCTGCAGGCGGTTGTAGATGTAGAAGGCATAGTCCACGCCGACGCCCACGGACAGCACCATCACCGGCAGCGTGGCGATGGTCAGGCCGATGCCCAGTTCCTTCATGAAGGCATAGCCGATGAAGGTCGCCACCGCCAGCGGGAAACAGCAGGCGAGCATCGCGCGCCAGTCGCGGTAGGCCAGAAACACCAGCAGCAGGATGGCGGCGAAGACGTAGAGCAGCATCGGGATTTCTTCGCTGGCCAGCACCTCGTTGGTGGCGGCTTCCACGCCGCCATTGCCGCTGGCAAGACGCAGCTTCACGTCCGCCATCGGCGACGTGGCGCGGAACCGTTTGACCGCCGCGACCACGCGCTGCAGGGTCGTGGCCTTGTGATCGGTCAGATAAAGATTGATCGCCAGCCACTTGCAGCCCTTGCCGCTGATGCTGGCCGCTTCTTGCGCCTGCGCGATGATGTAGCCCAGCGCGTGACTGTCGCGCGGGATGGACGCCATCTTCGGATTACCTTCATTGAGGCCGGCATCATAGAGCTGCGTCAGTGAGGCGATGGATTCGGCGCGCACCACGCCGGGGACATTGCTCATCTCCCAGCCGAATTCGTTGATGTACTTGACCAGTGCGACGTTGCCGCAGGAGTCCGGCCCCGACACGGTGTCCGAGCCGGGCGAGGCGGGTGCGGGAGGGGCCGGAGGGCTCGCTCCCGCGCCCATACTGCGCGACGCTGTGTCGCGAGCCGGCGGCACCTCGGCCACCACGGTCAGCCAGTCCAGGCCGACATCGAATTTCTCGGCGATGGAGCGCGAGTCGAGGTTGTAGCGCGCATCCGCGCGCAGTTCAGTGGAACCCGGTTGCAGGCTGCCGATGACGCGCCCGCGTGAGAACACCACGGCAGCGACGAAAATCACCAGCGTGAGCAGGGTCATGATCCAGGCATTGCGCGGCTGGGCGATGCGCGCGATCCAGGTCATGGCCGCGGCGCGGCTCTCGCGCAGGCGCATGGCCTGCTGCGCCCATTCCGTCGAGAAGCTGGAATACGAGGCCCATAGCGGCAGCATGATCAGGTTGCTGACGACCTTGTAGGCCACGCCGATGGAGGCCACGATCGCCAGTTCACGGATCATCGGGATCGGCACCAGCACCATGGTGATGAAGCTCACCAGCGTGGTGGTCAGCGCCAGCACGCCGGGAATCAGCAGGCCGCCGAAGCTGCGCCGGGCGGCGGTGTACATGTCGCAGCCGCCGGCCACCTCGCGCACCATGAAGTTGATCTGCTGCACGCCGTGCGAGACGCCGATGGCGAAAATCAGGAAAGGCACCAGGACAGCCAGCGGGTCGAGACCGATGCCGAGCAGATGCACTGTGCCGAACTGCCAGACCAGGGTGGTCAACGAGCAGACGATTTTTTGGAAGGTCAGCACCCAGGAGCGGCAGTACCAGTACACCGCCAGGATGGTCAGCAGCAGGGCGATGCTGCAGAACAGCAGCACGCCCTGTGCGCCGTCGGCGATATCCGAGACTTCCTTGGCGAAGCCGATGATCTGGATTTGAACATCCGCATTCTCGTACTTCTTGCGGATCTGGCTTTCCAGCGAGTGACCGAAGGCGATGTAGTCCAGCGGCTTGCCGGTGTGCGGATCGGGGTCCATGACTTCGGCGGCGATCAGCGCGCCGGAGTTGTCCTTGGCCACGAGCTGGCCCATGTAGCCGCCTTCGACCACGCGATCGCGGATCTGGCCGATGACCGCGGGCGTCAGTGCATCCGGCGTGATGGTGCCGCTGATCAGCGGCTCGGCCTTGAAGCCGTCTTCGGTGATCTGGGTGAAAAAGATATTGGGCGTCCACAGCGACACCACCGAGCCGCGGTTCACGCCGGGCAGAAAGGTGACGGCCTGGGTCACGTCAAGCAGCGTTTTCAGCGTGGCCGCGTTCCAGATGTCGCCGTGGCGCGGACGCACCACGATGGCGATGCTGTTGGCGTCGTGCAACTGGTCGCGGTAGTCGTCGAAGGTCTTGATGTACTCATGACCGGCCGGCAGCATCTTGTCGAAGCCTGCGGAAATGCGCAGTTGGCTCGCCTGCCAGCCCATGAAGACGGTGAGCGCGGCAAATACCGCCAGCACCGTGCCGCGTTGACGGAACAGGAAGTCCTCAAGTCCGCGCACCAGCGAGTTCAACATACCCGTGTCCGTTCCTGGAAGTTGCGGCCGCTGGTCTGGCTTGCGGGGCTGCTGTGCCGCAGATGGAAATGGCCGCTAGCGATCAGTCCGTGTCCGGATTGCAGCATCTTCGACTCCCCCAGCGAAACATGCAGAAACCGCGCGCTTATCTTGCCAGAGCGCCAACAACTCCGGCGAGCTAATATTTAGCCCATAATTTTAAATGCGTGGGCCGGGGCCGGCAGGTCATTGCGGGACGGCAAAGGGCGCAGTGGCGGACAGACCCTTGCCCTGGTAACGGGCCACGCGTCAGCGACCGAGGGGAGTATCCATGAGTCACAGCAATACCGATCCGCGCTATCTGGCGGCGATGTTCCCGCCTTACCTGCTGCTGGAGCTGTCGATGGTGGCGCGCGAGCAGGGCGTGGAGCCGGGGGTGCTGTGCCGTGGCCTGGGGTTCACCATCGAGGACCTGTACGACCCGGCCTGCCGCGTGTCCTTTCGCCAGGCCAGCCTGATGATCCAGCGCGCGCTCAAGGCGGTGCCTGTCGAGGGACTGGGGCTCAGGGTCGGCGGCCACAACACGCTGAGCACGCTCGGCCTGGTCGGGCATGCGGCGCGCGTCAGCAAGACCTTCGCCGAGGGGCTGGCGCTGGGTCTGCGCTACGAAGTCGCGACCGGTGGCCTGATGCACGAGACGCTGGGCAGCGACAAATCCTGCGTCTGGTTGCAGTCCGAACCGCGCTTCCCGGAGCCGGACATCCAGATCTTCGTGGTCGAGGAGCTGTTCTCCAGCCTGCAGGTCTATGCGCGTGAACTGATGGGGGCGTCGTTCAGTTTCCTGCGCCTGGAATTTGCGCACTCCGCCCCGACTTATGCCGCGGAGTACGGCCGCGTGTTCGGCGTACCGGTCAAATTCGGCTGCGCCAGCAACCGCTGTTTTATCGACCTGGCCTGGCTCGAACGGCCGCTGCCGGGCTATCACCCTCTGGCCTTGCGCGAGGCCTGCACGCTGCTGGAGGCCTGGTCCGTTGGCCAACAGGACAAGGATGACCTGTGCAACGCCGTCGAGCGCGCGATCTACAAGACCGTGGCGCGGGGCGCCAGCATCGAGGCGATTGCGCAGGAGCTGAACATGAGCGGTCGCACGCTGCGGCGGCGTCTGTCGGTGTTGGGCTTGTCCTTCGAGTCCCTGCTGGAAAGCGTGCGCAAGACGCGGGCCCTGAGCCTGCTGGCGCACTCCGGTGTTTCCATCGAGCAGGTGGCGTCTGAAACCGGTTACAGCGACGTGCGCAACTTCCGCCGTGCCTTCAAACGCTGGATGGGCGTGAGCCCTAGCGAGATGCGTGCCTGAAACCTGCCGGCGTGGGATGGTTTTCAGTCGTGCTGCGGGGGAGAAGCCGGCACCCGCTCTTACATTACGGATATGAACTCATATTTTAATATATTTACTTAAATTAAGTATAGTAAATATTATAAAACACAAACAATGGACAAAGAGCGAAGAGCGGGTGACGCGCAGTAGGCCCATTTTCAGATCAATTTCAGCCCGACTGATCCATCACCGGCCAGTGATCGACGATCTTGCCGCCGCGCACGGCCAACAGGTCGCCGAACTGCAAGAGTACGAACTCGCTCTGCTGGGGCCGGAAGAACACCTGGTCATCCACCTTCAATCCGGCGGCACGCGAGGCGTTGACGATTTCCTGGTTGGTGCTGTGGCCGTACAGGGTATTGCCCTGCAGGCCCTTCGGAGATTCGTACTCCGCCATCCAGTCGCCGCCGTAGATGAAATAGGTCTCGCGCTGGTTCACGTCCCACCAGGCGAAGATGCGCGATTTGCCGTCCAGAGCGGGCAGCTCGACCGGGCCGGTGGCCTTGAGCACTGGCGTGGCGATATAAGCGGCGGGCACGTGCTCGGCGAGCGTGTCGAGGTCGTAGTGCGTCGGCTTGAGCAGCGCAGTGCCGACAGAAATATCGTTGGTCAAATGCTCGGCCTCGTGCAGCTTGTAGGTCGGGCTGCCGGCGGTGTTGAGCGTCAGGCCGTCGTGCCAGAGCTTGGGATATTGGCTGCGGGTGAAATCCGCAAAGCCCTGATAGCGCTTCATCGCCGCAGCGAACAGTTCCTCGTGCGAGCCGAGGATGCGGGGCACGCCCATGCCGCACTGAGGGTCATAGCCCATGAAGCCGGAAAATTCCAGGCGATCCGGATTTGCCGCAATCATGTCCAGCATCTTCCCCAGCGTGTCATTGTTGTTGACGCCGCCGCGGTGCAGGCCGACATCGATCTCGATGTTGACGCGCAGTTTCGTGTCCAGTCCCTTGGCCAGTCCCAGGTACTGCTGCATGTTTTCCGGCGTGTCGATCAGCCATTGCAGCTGGCGCTTGGGATCGAAGGTGGTGCCCTTGAGATTCTTGTAAAACAGTTCCGCCGAGCGCGGCGGCAGCGGCTTGCCGATCAGGATGTCGGCGTCCGGAAATGCGACCGCATCATCGTTGATGAAGGGCTGGTGGAAGGACATCAGGCGCCGGGTGCCGGCGCGCTTGGAGACATATTCGATCAGCTTGGAGCAGGGCACCGATTTTTCGACGATACGGTAATGCCGGCCGGTAACGCGGGCCACGGATGCCTTGACCAGATCGATGTTGTGATCGAGGCGGTCAAGATCGATGATGATGCTGGGCCGCATCGGCCCGTTCTTCTTCAGTTCTTCGTTGAGTGCCCGGAAATAGTCATCGTAGGGCGCGCCGTGATCGCCGGGGCGCGCGAGCCACGTGCCGCCGATCACCACGGCGCCGGTGCCAAGCAGAAAGGTTCTGCGTTTCATTGTATTGCCCTCAGCATTGGACGCCAAAAACCGATCTTAGATGCGCATTCAGGAAGCGGCCGGCGGGGTCGAGTTCCTGGCGGATGGCAAGAAAATCCTTCCAGCGCGGATAGAGCTTGCCCAGTTGCGCGGCGTTGAGCGTGTGCAGCTTGCCCCAGTGCGGACGGCCCTCGTACTTCCAGAAGATCGGCTCGATCACTGAGAAGTAGTTGTGATAGTCCATCTGGTAATACTGGTGCACAGAAATCGCGCAGGTGTCGCGGCCGTAGAACATCGACAGCGGGATGTTGTCGCGCTTGACGTAGCGGTATTCCAG
>JBOICL010000452.1:0-3495 GCA_050740055.1 Stenotrophobium sp. | reverse complement strand
AGGGACAGGTATTGTTGAGACTGGATCCGCAGACATATCGAAATGCCATTCTCAGGGACGACGCGACTCGCCACCAAGAGCAAGACAGCGTGGAGCGTCAGCTCGTCGCGCTTGAGTTGCGCCGTGTCCAGTTTGAGCGCACGCGCAAGCAGTTCGATGCGCATATGATTCCGCAGTCGAAGTTCGACGAAGACCGGAACGCTTTGCAACTAGCCGAGGCGGACCTGAAAGAGAGCCGCGACGCTCTCGCGGCGGGTGATGCGGTGCTAGCCGAGTCGCGCGAACAGCTAGGGAAAACGGACATCCGCTCGCCAATCAGCGGCCGGATAGTGGCGTTGCCCATCAAGGTCGGTGAAACCGCTATTCCATCGACGTTGGCATTGGCAGGCTCTCAACTGATGACAATCGCCGACACTTCGTCCGTGCAAGCTGATCTGAAGGTTGACGAAGGTGACATTGGCCGAGTGTCGCTCGGCGAGAGGGTAGACATTTTCCCCGCTGCTTGGCCAGACCGCGCGCTAAAGGGGGAGGTCTCAGCGATTGCTCTGGCCACCACTGTCACTAACCGGCGTTAAGGCGCCAGGCATTGTCGGCGTAATGGCGCCACCTGGAACTACCCCTTTTGGGGTCTCGAACGGGTCTAAGATTGCGTGTTTTTCGCTCCTTTCACAATGGCTGTTTTCGGGGTTTCCGGCAGGGGTCGCGGCGCGCGGTAGCTTTCGCCGTCCAGCACGACCCGGTAAGCGCCGTGGCGCAGTCGATCCAGCGTTGCCGCGCCGAGCATCCGGTTCGCCGGGAAGGCATCGCCCCACTCGTCGAAGTGGAGGTTGCTGGTGAGGATCGTGGCGGCACGCTCGTAGCGCTCCGCCACCAGATCATGGAAGTCTTCGTCATGGGGCGGCCGCATCGGTTTCAGGCCGAAGTCGTCAATCACCAATAACGGCACGCTGGCCAGTTGCTGGAAGCGCCGTTCATAAGTACCGATGGCGCGCGCCGCCTGCAGACTGCCGACCAACTGGGTCTGACTGATGAACAATACGTCGACACCCTGGCGCACCGCGCAGTGGCCGAGGGCCTGGGCCAGATGACTCTTGCCCGTGCCGCAGGGGCCGGCGATCAGCACCGCCACCTTCTCGTTGACGTAGCGCCCGGTCGCCAAGTCGTGCACCTGGCTGCGGTTCAGCCCCGGCAAGCGATTGAAGTCGAAGCCCTCCAACGTCTTCTCGGCGCGGAAGCTGGCGCGCCTCAGGCGCGTGCTCAACTTCTTCTGGTCGCGGCGCGCGACTTCGTCCTGAATCAGCAGCGCCAGGAAATCGGTGTACGCCAGTTGACCATCGATCGCTTGGCGGTTGCGCGCTTCCAGCGAATCGAGAATGCCGGACAGGCGCAGTTGCTTGAGCATGGGAGTCAGTTCGGGAATCGGGTTCATGGTCGGTCTCAATGAAGAAGGGTTTGGGTATCGCGATAGAAGCGGCCGCCTTGTGTGTAGGTATCACCCACTGGCGGTGCGGCGAGGTCCGGGTCGGTCTGATCGAGCCCCTTGGCGAGGATGGTCTTGACGGTGCGATAGCGTGGACTATCGAAACTCAAGGCGCGAGCACAGGCTGCTTCCAGTCGGGGGGCGCCATAGGTCTTGCTCAAGCCGAGCACGCCTTGCACGGCGCGCATGTTCTCCAGCACCCGGTCGGCGAACAGCGCGCGAATCAGCGTGAGGCATTGCGGCCCGACCTGCTCGGCTTGGCGCAGACACCATTGCGTATCGTGCAAGCGCCAAGCCAATGCCTCCGGCGGCATATGGTCCGGCAGGGTCGAGCGGTCGCCAGACTTCGTCTTGCGCGGATGTACGGCGACCAGTTCATGCTCGCGATAGAGACCGACCAAGGTGTCGGTCGCCTTGAGCCACAAGGACTGGCCGACCAAACGGAACGGTGCCGAGTACAGGCAGTAGTCAAATTGCACATGGGCATCGCGATGGACTTTGACCTTGGTCCAACTGGCCAGTACCGGCGGCACGTCGGGCAGCGGCTGCAGCAAGCCGCGCTCGGTCTGGGCGAAGCGGCTCAATGGCTTCTCCTTCGTGGTGCCGTGGATGCGGTTGCCCGCCTCGCCGAGCACCCATTCCTGCAATTGCCGGTTGGCATCGACCAGACTGCGAAACTCGCGCAACGGGAAGAAGGCACGCTTCACATATTTGACGCCCGCCTCCACGATGCCCTTCTTCTGCGGGTCGCGCGGCGGACAGGCATCGATCTTGAAGCCGTAGCCTTCCGCGCATTCGGCGTAACTGCGCTGCACCTCGGGGTCGCGGGCGCAGGCGCGCGTGATGGCGCACTTGGCGTTGTCGATGGTGACCTTGGTCGGCACCCCGTTAAACCACTCGAACGCCCGACGATGGCAGGCGAGCCACGTCGCGCTGCTCTGGTCGCGAATCAGTTCGGCATATTGGTGGCGCGACCAGCACAAGGTCATGACGAACACCCAGGTCTTGAACACCTCACCGCTATGCACGTCGGTGATGGTCGGCCCCATGCCGAAATCGACCTGGACGGCTTCGCCGGGACTGAACTCCAGCCGCGACTTGGCGATGGGCGGCTGCTCGGCGTCGAGCTGCTGCAGGAAGCGCGCGACGGCGGAATAGCTGCCCTGATAGCCGTGGTTGCGCCGCAGCGCGTTGAGGATGGTGGTGCCTTGAATCTGCTCGTTGAACCAGGCGGTGACTTGTTCGCGAAATGGCTCGACGGATGAAACGCAAGACACGGGCGTTGTCGCTGAACGCGCAAATACGCCTGCAAGCACCGTGTCGTCCGGCAGAGGCTGCTCCGGATCAAGCCAGCCGTGGCGGGCAGCAAGTTCCCTGACGGTGGCGAGTTTCTTACGCCCCATCAGCCCGGCGCGATCCATGTCGCGATCGGAATCGCCCTGGCGCATGCGCACCAGAACCTGTCGATACTGATACATCTCGAACCTCCGTTTGCTCATGGCTGCTCCGGGAAAAAGCCCGGAGGTTAGCCGTTACAAGGAAGTTCGAGACCCTGAATGGGTAGTTCGCTGGCGCCTTTACGCCGACAATCAAGTGGCGCCATTACGGCGATCATGGCCTGGCGCCATTACGCCGATAATCTGCTGGCGTCTTTACGCCGGTTACCGATTGGCGCCATTGCGCCGATCACTGACAGGGCGGGGAACGGCACATTGCCGTGCATAACTGGTTGGCGAGGTCGAGCCCGAATTCGGTAGTGCGATAGAACTGCTTCCGCCTGAACCGCCATTGGACGCACCACCGCCGCATGCCGTCAACATGGCCGCAACCATGGTGGCCAGAAGCAGTGTCCATCCTGTACCTCGGAAGACTGAACGTGCTTGGTCTGGGATATTGTGTTTTATCGAATTCATGTCAATCAAAGCTTTTCCAAATGCGTTGTATACGAGGCGATAGATGAAGGTCTGTTCAACTGCGCGCCAATGTTACCACTACTATGCGACCCGATTCTTATC
>JBOICL010000451.1:0-4828 GCA_050740055.1 Stenotrophobium sp. | reverse complement strand
AAATTCGCCGCGATGCCGGGCTTTCGCAGTGTCGACGAGGCGCTTGCGCGCGTGCAGAAGAACGTGCGCCTGCTCTCGCACATCACGCCGTTGCAGCTGCGCGAGTTCATGCTCGATTCGGATATCCGCACGCCGAAACCCGGCGAGACGATCTTCCAGCGCGACGATTACACGAACAGCTTCTTCTCGATCGTCGAGGGCGAAGTGAACGTGCTCGTCGATCCGGAAAAGAACAAGACGATCACGCTCAAGCGCGGAGAGTTCTTCGGCGAGATGAGTCTGATCTCCGGCCGGCGCCGTTCCGCCACGATCCTTGCCGGCAACAACTGCGTGCTGGTCGAGACGCCGCGCCGCTCGATGAACAAGCTGATCAACTCGGTGGCGGCAGTCAAGCGCGTGGTGGACGAAACCTTCATGCGCCGCGCGATCCAGACGCGTATCGCTCCGGGAGTGGCGGCCGAACATCTGTCCGCGCTGGTGGCGAGCGCGCGCATTGAGCGCTACAAGGCCGGCGCGGTGCTGTTCAAGGAAGGCGATGAAGGCGACTGCCTGCACCTGGTGCGCAGCGGTTCGCTGACGGTGGCGCGCAACCTCGGCGACCACGAGGCGGTGCTCGCCTACGTGCCGGCCGGGCAGTATGTCGGCGAAATGGCGCTGGTCTCCAATACGCCGCGCACGTCCACGGTGAAGGCGGCGGTCGCCACCGAGACGCTGCGGCTGGACGGTGCGGACTTTAGAGCGCTGATGGCCGCGCAGCCGCAGTTGCGTGCAAGCGTCGAGACGGTTTACCGCGAGCGCGCCGCACGGAATGTCGCGGCAAGCGCCGATGCCCCGCAGGGCGGCATCATCGGTTTCCTTGTCGCGCAGGGCCTGGGCGAGGCGACCGACGTGCTGCTGATCGACGAGTCGCTGTGCGTGCGCTGCGACAACTGCGAGAAAGCCTGCGCGGACACGCACGGCAACCTCAGCCGCCTCAATCGCGAGGCCGGGCCTACGTTCAGCGACTTGCACGTGCCCACCTCCTGCCGCCACTGCGAACATCCACACTGCATGAAGGACTGCCCGACCGACGCCATCCAGCGCGCGCCCGGTGGCGAGGTGTACATCACCGGCGCCTGCATCGGCTGCGGCAACTGCGAGCGCAACTGCCCTTACGGTGTGATTCAGATGGGCGTGGAATCCGCCCAGCGGCCGAGTCTGTGGCAGTGGATGCTGTTCGGCGGCGGCGAACCCGGACGCCCGGCGGCGCCACACGGGAAAAAGGGCAAGGCCAAGGGTGCCAAGCGTGCGGCCAAGTGCGACATGTGCCGCGACCTGTCACAAGGACCCGCCTGCGTGCGCGCCTGCCCGACCGGTGCTGCGCTGCGCATGAGCCCGGAACAGTTCATGCGGGCGGTGCAGGCGGAAAACCGCTCGTGAGCGCGCCAGTGCCAGCATTGCACGAAAGCTTTTTGCGGTATCGCGATTACTTTTACCTGAAGCTGGCGCTGCTGCTGTGCGCGCTGTGTATCGCCGCGTATGCCTGGGATCATCCGCTGGGCGGGCCGAACGGCGGCACCGGGCTGGGCTATGCGCTGGGCACGGCCGGCGCGCTGCTGATCGTCTGGCTAATGTGGCTGGGCGTGCGCAAGCGCCGCTACAGCGCGGCCATCGGTACCCTGCAGGCCTGGCTGTCGGCGCATGTCTACCTCGGACTTGCGCTGATCGTCGTCGCTACGCTGCACGCTGCCTTCGAGTTCGGTTGGAACATCCACACGCTGGCCTACGCGCTGATGTGCGCGGTGATTCTCAGCGGCCTCTACGGCATCGCTGCCTACGCGCGTTACCCGGAGTTGATCACCCGCAACCGCGCGCAGGCCACGCGCGAGCGCTGGCTGGAGGAGATTGCCGAACTCAACGACCAGGCGCTCAAGCTGGCCGACCAGCTCGGCCCGGAAGTGCACCGCGTGGTGCTGCGCTCGGCCGGGCGCATGCGCATCGGCGGCAGCGTGTTCCAGCAACTATTCAGCACCGCGCGCGTGACGGGCGGGGACTGGCAAAGCCTGCTGCAGTTGCTCAACGAGCGCATCCGCAAGGCGGCGCATGTCAGCGGAACCGACGCCAACAGAACGGTGGCGTTTCTGGCCGGGCAACTCGCGGGTGGCGAACAGCAGGATGCCGCGCATGTGCGCCGCCTGCTCGATATCCTCGGCCGGCGGCAGGAGCTGGCGCTGCGCCTCAACCGCGACATCCGTCTGCACGCGCGCATGCAGATCTGGCTGTATTTCCATGTGCCCCTGAGCTTCGCCCTGCTGGCGGCGCTGATCGCGCACATCGTTTCCGTGTTCGTTTACCGCTAGCCGCCGTGCGCGCCATCATCCGGACGTTGCGGCAGCAAGGCGGCCAGACCGGCGCGGCCGATCAAGCGACGGAAACCGCGGTGCTGCACATCGGACGTGCCACCACACAGCAGGTGCAGCTCGCCGACCTGCGTGTCGCGCTGGAACATGCGGAAATCCGGCTGCATGGCAAGGGCAGTTATGGCATCGAGGCCAGGGTCGGCTGCTCGGTCTGGATCAACGGCGCGCCCACTGCCTCGTGCAAGCTCGAAGCCGGCGACGTCATCCGCATCGGCCGCTATCACCTCACGCTCAAGGCTCCGCCGCCGGACGCGGATTTGCTGCTGGAAGTCGAGGAGCAGGTATCCGCACGCGACGAGCGGGTGCAGCTCACCGGCCAATACTTCACGCGCCTGGATCACGCGGGCCTGAGCAGGCGCCGGCTGGCCTGGCTGCTGTTCGTGTTGGTGATCCTGCCGGCGCTGGTCATTCCGCTGGTGCTGCGCTACGGTTTTCACACGCACGCGCCGCAGGATCGTGTGTGGAATCCAGGCCCGGTCAGCGCGGCACACGCACACTTCGGCAACAACTGCGCGGCCTGCCACGGCAAGGCTTTCGAGCCGGTGCGCAACGCCGCCTGCACGGTCTGCCACAGCGATGTCCATCGTCACAGCGGCAATCCGGAAATCCTGGCGCTGCCCGCGATGGCGCAGATGCGCTGCACGAACTGTCACCAGGAACATCACGGCCCCGGCAGGCTCATCACACGAAATCCCGCCCTGTGCACGGGCTGCCACGCCAGGCCCGATGCGCATTTCGCGCTGGCGCGGCTGCCGCCCGCTTCCGATTTCGGCACTGATCACCCGCCATTCACGGCGCTGCTGCCGCGTTTCCGCGGCGGGCGTTTCATCTACGAAAAAGTCAGCGAGACGGACAGGGCGCATTGGCGCCAGGACACACAGCTGATCTATCCGCACGACACGCATCTCAATCCCAGGGGCATCGATTCGCCCAAGGGCAAGGTGGTGATGCAGTGCAGTGACTGCCATGTGCCGGATACTTCTGGCCGCGACTTTTTGCCGGTCAGTTACGAGAAGCACTGCGCCGCTTGCCATAGGCTCGATTTCGATCCGGACGCGCCTCAGCGCCTGCTGCCGCACCGCAATCCTAAGGAAGTCGTGAGCATCATCCGTGACTTCTACGCGCGCGAGGCGCTGGACGGCGGCGTGAACAGCCTCGCTGCGCCGCGCATCGTGCAGTTGCGCCGCCTGCCCGGCGTGGCGCTGAACCCGGACGACCGCCGTATCGCGCTGGACTGGGCCAACCGGCGCGCCGCGCAGACGGTCAACGATGTGTTCGACCGCCGCGTCTGCAACTACTGCCACATCGTGAGCAGCACCGGCGATCCCGATCTGCCCTGGCAGATCGCGCCTGTAGCGCCACAACGGCAGCTGTACTCCGGTGCGCTGTTCGATCACGCTGCGCACCGCATGGAAAAGTGCGCGAGCTGCCACGGCGCCGCGCACGCGAAGCAATCCGCCGACGTGCTGCTGCCTGGTATCGCCAACTGCCGCCAGTGTCACATCGGTCCGCACGCGAAATCGCAGACAGTCGGCAGTGCCGGCACGGATTGCCTGGAATGCCACCGCTTCCACACCGCGGAAAACACTTTGTTCGGCAGTGCAGCGGCGCCTGTCCCGCCGGCGCTCAAGCTGAGCCTGACGCCGCAGCTTGCGCACTGGCCTGCGGGCGCGCAGCCGTGAAACAGGCACTGCGCGCTGCCGCGTGGCTGACGATCGCTGCCGCCGCCGTGACACTTGTCCATTGCGCGGGTGGCGGCGCGGCCGGGTCGTCCTGCACCGGCAGTTGCCAGGACGCGACGACACGGCTGGAAATCGCCGACATCCAGCGCGTTATCGCGCAAGCGGTGAACGAGGCGCAGGGGCAGGGGACGGCGGTCACCATCGCGGTGGTGGACCGCAGCGGCAACGTGCTCGCGGTGTACCGCATGAACGGTGCGCGCGCTCTCGTCACCATCAGCTCCGGCCGCGGCGTCACAGGCGGCCTTGAAAACCTTGCCGTGCCCGGCGAACTGGCGGCGGTGGCCAAGGCCATCACCGGCGCCTACCTGTCCTCCGAGGGCAACGCCTTCTCCACGCGCACTGCCAGCCAGATCGTGCAGGAACATTTCGATCCGGGCGAGAACGGCACGCCGGGCGGGCCGCTGTTCGGAGTGCAGTTTTCGCAACTGCCCTGTTCCGACCTGGCGAACCGTTTCAGCGCAGGTACCGGCGCCGGCCCCCATCGCTCGCCGCTGGGCCTGTCGGCCGATCCCGGTGGATTTCCGCTGTACAGGAACGGCGTGCTGATCGGCGGTGTCGGTGTTGCCGCCGATGACACTTACGGACTCGATCCCGACATCAATGATCGTGACCACAACCTCTACGAGCTGATCGCCTGGGCCGGCACCTACGGCTACAGCGCGCCTGCCGACCGCCGCGCCGATCACA
>JBOICL010000450.1:0-3937 GCA_050740055.1 Stenotrophobium sp. | reverse complement strand
ATAAAATTATTAAATAAATTATAACATAATTGTATGCCTAGAAAACAGAGCGGGTGCCGACACGGAGTTTGCCCGCAGGGCAATGGGTGCGGGAGGCACCCGAAGCCCGCGACTGCGCGAAAGTCGGCACCCAACCGCCCGCTCCCGCACCCGTTTTGCTACGCAAAAACACCATGTCGCGGGCGGCTCGCTTGAAATTTTCCGCACCAGCCGCAATTTACTTGGCAAGTATTCAACGAGACCTTTCTCATGCGCATGGACAAACTCACCAGCCGCTTCCAGCAGGCGCTCGCCGACGCGCAGTCGCTCGCCGTGGGCCGCGATCATCCGGCGATCGAGCCCGCGCACCTGATGCAGGCGCTGCTCAGCCAGAACGACGGCTCGACCCTGCCGTTGCTGCAGACCGCCGGCATCAACGCCGACCTGCTGCGCAGCAAACTCGCGCAACTGATCGAGCGCCTGCCAACGCTAGGCCACAATACCGGCGAGGTGAACGTGAGCGGCGATCTCAGCCGCCTGCTCAATCTCACCGACAAGCTTGCGCAGAAACGCGACGACCAGTTCATCACCACCGAACTGTTCGTGCTCGCCGCGCTGGACGACAAGAGCGGCGTCGGCGAAGCACTCAAGGCCGCCGGTGCGCGCAAGGAACTGCTCGAATCCGCGATCACGCAGATGCGCGGCGGCCAGAAAGTCGATTCCGCCTCTGCCGAGGACCAGCGCCAGTCGCTGCAGAAATACACCATCGATCTCACCGCGCGCGCCGCCTCCGGCAAGCTCGATCCGGTGATCGTGCGCGACGAGGACATCCGCCGCGTGAACCAGGTGCTGTCACGACGCACCAAGAACAACACGGCGCTGATCGGCGAACCCGGCGTCGGCAAGACCGCCATCGTCGAAGGCCTCGCGCTGCGCATCGTCAATGGTGAAGTTCCTGAATCTCTCAAGAGCAAACGCGTACTGACGCTCGATCTCGGCAGTCTGATTGCGGGCGCAAAATTCCGCGGCGAATTCGAGGAGCGCCTGAAAGCCGTGCTCACCGATCTGGCCAAACAGGAAGGCAACATCATCCTGTTCATCGACGAGATTCACACGCTGGTCGGCGCGGGCAAGGCCGAGGGCGCAATGGACGCCGGTAATATGCTCAAGCCGGCGCTGGCGCGCGGCGAACTGCACTGCATCGGCGCAACTACGCTGGACGAGTACCGCAAGTACATCGAGAAAGATGCCGCGCTGGAGCGCCGCTTCCAGAAAGTCTTCGTCGGCGAACCTTCGGTGGAAGACACCATCGCCATCCTGCGCGGCCTGAAGGAACGCTACGAGGTGCATCACGGCGTCGATATTTCCGACGGCGCGCTGATCGCCGCGGCGAAGCTTTCCAGCCGCTACATCACCGACCGCAACCTGCCGGACAAGGCCATCGATCTGATGGACGAGGCAGCGGCGCGCATCAGCATCGAGATCGACTCCAAACCCGAAGCGCTGGACCGCATCGACAGCCGCCTGATCCAGCTCAAGATCGAGCGCGAGGCGCTGAAGAAGGAAAAGGACGAGGGCGCCAAACGCAGCCTCGCGGCTTTGAACGAGGAAATCAGGAAACTCGAACGCGAGTGCTCGGATCTCGAGGAAAAATGGAAAGCGGAGAAAGCCTCCGTCGCCGGCTCCGCGGGCGTGAAAGAAGAACTGGACCGCGCGCGCACCGACATGGAAGCGGCACGCCGTGCCGGCGATCTCGCGCGCATGGCCGAACTGCAATACGGCAAGATTCCGGCGCTGGAAAAGAAACTGAAGGACGCGCAAAGCGCCCCCTCTCCTGAACCTTCGCCCGCCAAGGAGAAGGAAGCAAAACTGCTGCGTACCTCCGTGACCGAAGAGGAAATCGCCGACGTCGTCGCGCGCTGGACCGGCATTCCAGTGAGCAAGCTGATGGAAGGCGAGCGCGACAGGCTGCTGCGCATGGAAGCGGCACTGCACCAGCGCGTGATCGGCCAGGACGAGGCGGTGACCGCGGTGGCCAACGCCATCCGCCGCTCGCGTGCCGGTTTGTCGGACCCGCACCGGCCGATTGGTTCGTTTCTGTTTCTCGGCCCCACCGGCGTCGGCAAGACCGAGCTGTGCAAGGCGCTGGCGAACTTCATGTTCGACACCGAGGACGCGATGGTGCGCGTGGACATGTCCGAGTTCATGGAGCGCCACAGCGTCGCGCGACTGATCGGCGCGCCGCCCGGCTATGTCGGCTACGAGGAAGGCGGCATGCTCACCGAGGCGGTGCGCCGCCGTCCCTACTCCGTGATCCTGCTCGACGAGGTCGAGAAAGCGCACCCGGACGTGTTAAACGTGCTGCTGCAGGTGCTCGACGATGGCCGCCTCACCGACGGCCAGGGCCGCACCGTGGACTTCCGCAACACCGTGGTGGTGATGACCTCCAACCTCGGCTCGCAGCTGATCCAGGAAATGATGAGCAAGGAAGGCAGCATCAGCGAGTACGCCGCGATCAAGGAAGCGGTGATGACCGTGGTCGGCCAGCACTTCCGGCCCGAATTCATCAACCGCATCGACGAAGCGGTGGTGTTCCATCCGCTGGGTTCGGCGCAGATCCGCAGCATCGCCGCCGTGCAGACGCAGCGCGTGATCAAGCGCCTGACCGAGCGTGGCATCACGCTGACCTTCACGGATGCTGCGCTGGATCATCTCGCGCAAGCCGGCTTCGACCCGGTGTATGGCGCGCGGCCGCTCAAGCGCGCGATCCAGACGCTGGTCGAGAATCCGCTGGCGCGGTCCATCCTCGATGGCCACTTCGCGCAGGGCGACACGGTCAAGGCCACGCTGAAGAAAGGCGCGCTCGATTTCGAGCGCGTTACAGCCTGAAGCGATCTCTCAATCGCCGACGAGGCTGTAATCCACCGTGCTGACCACGCGCACGACCTTGATCTCCGGCGTGCCGGGATCGCGGTCGCTGATCGTGATCTGGCCCTGATTCGCACTGCGGATGCCGCCGACGCGGCTGTTGGAATCCTTGGCGAATTGCTCGGCGGCGCGGCGCGCGTTCTGCGTCGCCTCGGCGATCAGCGCAGGCTTGATGTCGTTGAGCTTGGTGAACAGGTATTCCGGTTGCGCACCATAGTTCATCGACACCGCAACGCCCTGCTTGATCAGCTCGCCCGAATGCTGCATCGCCAGCTTCACCGCTGCGACATCTGACGAGCGCACCGTGAGTTTGACCTCAGCGCGATAACGGTAGTTGGCCTTGCCGGAATTGCTGTCGTAACTGTTGGCTGCGGCATCGGTGATCTGCGGCGGCGCCAACACCGTCTCCGCACTGCCGAGCTTGTTGGCGGCGAGAAATTCGCGCAGCATCTGGTTGTTGTGTTCGATGCGCTGGTACAACGCGCCGAGGTCGTTGCCGGCCTCTACGTAGCTGATCGGCCAGATCACCAGGTCGGCGGGAACCTCCCGCTCCGCGAGTCCCTTCACGCTGACGACGCGGTTGGCCGCGTTGAGGTGCGTCAACCCTTCTCCCACGCTCCATCCGCCCGCTGCGAAGCCCAGACCGATCAGCAATGCCGCGATGATGTTCCGGTTACCTTGGTCCATGAGTCCTCTTTACGTGGGTTTGGCGCCGAGATCGGCGGCGAGCTGGCTCGCGTTCTTGCAGACCAGCCCGTAAACCGACAGTTGCGAATTCGCGCCGATACTGGTGGGAAACAGCGAGCTGTCGAAGATTGTCGATAAACCATGCCGGTGATGACGGCGTTTACCGCCGCAGTGTAAGGTTTGGCACCCATTTTGGTAACAGCGATCACCCGTGGCGAAAAACAAGCCCGCTCCCAAATCTGAACCCGAACAAATCCGGCGGCCCGCATCGGCTGCGCGCTTTGGCGTCAACCTCGTAGCGATGGTTGCGGCGCTGCTGGCGCTGGCGCTGCTGCTGCGACAG
>JBOICL010000449.1:0-1863 GCA_050740055.1 Stenotrophobium sp. | reverse complement strand
GGCGCCGGCACGACGCGGCCGATTTTCCTTTCCGGCGTCACCGGCCTGTGCAGCAACCTGCTGCTCGACTGGATATTCATGTACGGCAAGTTCGGATTCCCGGAAATGGGCGCGGTTGGCTGCGGCTGGGCCACGACACTGTCGTCTCTGCTGATGGCCGGCGTGCTGGCGCTGCAATATCCGCTGCACGCGCCGCTGCGCAAGTTGCAGGTGTTTATGCGCGTGCGCCCGCGCCTAGGCGAAAATACGCGCGAAGTGCTGCGCCTGGGCGTGCCCATCGGCCTGATCCTGCTCGCCGAGGCGGGGCTGTTCGTGGTGGTGTCGCTGCTGATGGCGCGCTTCGGCGATCAGGCGGTCGCGGCTTACCAGGTGGCGCTCAACTTCGCCTCGGTCGCATTCATGATTCCGCTCGGCATCGGTCTGGCTACCACCGTGCGCGTGGGTCACGCCGTCGGTGCGGGCGAGGTCGTGGCGGCAGGTTATCGCGGCCGCGTCGGCATGATGCTAGGCACGCTCAATGCTGCTTCCAACGCCAGCATCATGCTGCTGTTCCCGGTCGCGATTGTCGGCTTCTACACGCACAACGCCGATATCATCACGCGCGCCACCGGCTTCCTCGCCCTGGCAGCGGTGTTCCAGTTGTTCGACGGGCTGCAAGTCACCGCCAACGGCGCGCTGCGCGGTATCAAGGACACGCGCATTCCCATGCTCATCACTGTCGCCGCCTACTGGCTGGTCGGCATGCCGGTGGCGTGGTGGCTCGCCTTCGATACCGGCATGGGGCCGGACGGCCTGTGGTGGGGCCTGACCGCAGGGCTGGCGGTGGCGGCGTTCGGCCTCTCCGCGCGCTTCCTGTCCAAAGCCAAAAGGATCAATCGTTCTTTGCTTATGCCTTGACCTTCCGCGCGACAGGCGCATCATGTCGGCCCCCAACAAGAGGAGATGCAACATGTCACTGCAACTGGGCGACACCGCTCCCGACTTCGAAGCGGAGACCACCGCCGGCAAAGTTAACTTCCACCAATGGCTGGGCACAGCCTGGGGTGTTTTATTTTCGCACCCCAAGGACTACACCCCGGTCTGCACCACCGAGCTGGGCTACACCGCCAAGCTCAAGCCCGAGTTCGAGAAGCGTGGCGTGAAGGTCATCGGCCTGTCAGTTGACCCGCTGACCGATCACAAGGGTTGGGTGAAGGACATCGAGGAAACCCAGTCCTGCAAGGTCGAGTTCCCGATGATCGCCGACCCCTACAGGAAGGTCGCCAATCTCTACGGCATGATTCATCCGAAGTCGCTGGAGAGCCACACCGTGCGCTCGGTGTTCGTGATCGACCCGAACAAGAAAGTGCGCCTGACCATCACCTATCCCGCCAGCGCGGGCCGCAACTTCGACGAGATCCTGCGCGTGATCGACTCGTTGCAGCTCACCGACAAGTTCAAGGTCGCGACGCCAGTGAACTGGAAGAAGGGTGAGGATGTGATCATCGTGCCCTCGGTATCCAACGAGGACGCCAGGAAGCTGTTCCCGGCGGGTTTCAAGGAGATCAAGCCTTATCTGCGCACCACGGCACAGCCCAAGTAGTTTTTTCGCTCACGCGGATCGTACGATCCGCTACTAAAAAGCCCGCCCCCATGCTTTTGGGGGTGGGCTTTTTAGTTGTGGTTCGAGCGCAATTCCCAATCGGCTAAACTATCGGCATCCATGGCCTCGATTTCATCGTCGTTCCGGTTCGAGCGCAATTCCCAATCGGCTAAACTAATGCCCCAGGGTGGTTGCCTTCGCTTGGTGTTCCGGTTCGAGCGCAATTCCCAATCGGCTAAACTTTCCTCGATAAAAGACTGCAATGTTCCACAGTTCCGGTT
>JBOICL010000448.1:0-26113 GCA_050740055.1 Stenotrophobium sp. | reverse complement strand
GGTCATGCCCGGGGACAACATCAAGATGGTGGTGTCGCTGATCAGCCCGATCGCCATGGAGGACGGACTGCGCTTTGCCATCCGCGAGGGCGGCCGCACCGTCGGCGCCGGCGTGGTGGCGAAGATCATCGAGTAATCCAGCCATGGCTACCGAAACCATCCGTATCCGCCTCAAGGCCTATGACTACCGGCTGATTGACAAGTCGGCCAAGGAAATCGTCGACACCGCCAAACGTACCGGAGCCCAGGTGAAGGGACCGATTCCGCTGCCGGTCAAGATGGAGCGCTTTACCCTGCTGGTATCGCCGCATGTCGACAAGGATGCCCGCGACCAGTACGAAATCCGCACGCACAAGCGCCTCATGGACATCATCAATCCCACGGACAAAACCGTGGATGCCCTGATGAAGCTGGATCTGCCGGCGGGCGTGGACGTACGCATCAAGGTCAATTGAGGCCGTCCGACCCTGTTGCAGGGCCGGACACGCTGGTATAATTCCCGGCTCGCTGCGGCCCGGTGGGGTCACACCCATCGGGCCGCGTGTGGTTTAACGGCCTGCTGACCAATCGCAGTCGGCACCGGATGAGGATTACAAGATGGCTCTGGGCCTGATCGGTCGCAAATGCGGCATGACCCGCGTTTTCCTCGAAGACGGCGTGTCGGTGCCGGTGACCGTTATTGAAGTCGAACCCAACCGCATCACCCAGGTGAAAAGCGCGGATACCGACGGCTATCGTGCCGTGCAGGTAACCGCCGGCAATCGCCGCGCGAGCCGCGTTACCAAGGCACTCGCGGGCCACTACGCCAAGGCCGGTACCGGCGCGGGCCGCGTGGCGGGCGAGTTTCGGCTGGATGCCGACGAAGGCGCGGACCTGAAGCCCGGCGGCGAAATCAAGGTGGATATTTTCAAGCCCGGCCAGAAGGTGTCGGTGACCGGCACCAGTCTCGGCAAAGGCTTCCAGGGCACCATCAAGCGTCACCATTTCTCCATGGGCGATGCGAGCCACGGCAACTCGCTGTCGCACCGTGCACCCGGCTCCATCGGCCAGCGCCAGACGCCGGGACGCGTGTTCCCGGGCAAGCGCATGGCCGGACATCTCGGCAATGCGCGCCGCACTGCGCTCAATCTCGAGGTGGTGCGCGTGGATGCCGACAGGAATCTGCTGCTGGTGAAAGGTGCCGTGCCCGGCTCGGACGGCGGCAACCTCATCATCCGCCCTGTGGCGAGCGGTTGAGGAGCGCAATATGGAAATGCAGCTGCACAGCAACGCGGGCGGGAAGTCCATAACGCTGTCGGACGCGACTTTCGCGCGCGAATTCAACGAAGCCCTGGTGCATCAGGTGGTGACCGCCGTTCTGGCCGGCGGGCGTGCCGGCACCAAGGCGCAAAAGACCCGCGGCATGGTGCGCGGCGGCGGCAAGAAACCTTGGGCGCAGAAAGGCTCGGGCCAGGCGCGCGCCGGCTCGATCCGGAGTCCCTTGTGGCGCGGCGGCGGCAAGACCTTCGCAGCGGTGCCGCGCGACTTCAGCCAGAAGGTCAACCGCAAGATGTATCAGGGCGCGATGCGCGTGATCCTGTCCGAGCTCGTGCGTCAGCAACGCGTGGTGGTGCTGCCGGAGTTCGGCGTCGAGGCGCCGAAGACCAAGCAGTTGGTAACCAAGCTCAAGGCGCTGGGTCTGGAAAGCAACGTGCTGATCGTCACCGAGCAGGTGGACGAAAAGCTGTATCTGGCGGCGCGCAACCTCGTGAACGTCGAGGTGCGTGAAGTCACGGGATTGGATCCGGTGAGTCTCGTGGGTTACGACAAGGTGTTGCTGACCGTGCCGTCCGTCCGCCGCCTTGAGGAGTGGCTGGCATGAAGCTCAAGCATGAGTCCGTGACGCGCGTGCTGCTCGGGCCGCACGTGTCGGAAAAAGCCACGCAGGTGGGCGAAGTCCACAACCAGGTGGTGTTCCGCGTGCGCCGCGATGCCGACAAGCCGCGCGTGCGCCGCGCGGTGGAAAAACTTTTTGACGTCAAGGTTGTGGATGTGCAGGTTGTGAACGTGCGCGGCAAGACCAAGCGCACCGGTCAGCGCACCGGTACGCAGAGCAACTGGAAGAAAGCCTACGTGCGCCTGGCGCCGGGCAGTTCCATCAATTTCATGGGCGATAAGGCCTGAGGCGGTAGCAGTTATGCCGGTCAAAAAAGCCAGACCTACCTCGCCCGGCCGGCGTGCCGTGGTCATGGTCAGCACTCCCGGCCTGCACAAGGGCGGGCCGCACGCAGCGCTGCTCGCGCGTCAGACCCGGCGCGGCGGGCGCAACAACATGGGCCGCATCACCACGCGTCACCAGGGCGGCGGCCACAAGCAGCATTACCGCCTGATCGATTTCAAGCGTAACAAGGACGGCGTCAGCGGCCGGGTGGAACGCATCGAATACGATCCGAATCGCACCGCGCATCTGGCGCTGGTGCTATATAAGGATGGCGAGCGCCGCTACATCATCGCGCCCAAGGGCGTGGAGCGCGGCCAGGAAATTCTCGCCGGCAGCCACGCGCCGGTGAAGCCGGGCAACGCGCTGCCGCTCAGGAACATTCCGGTCGGCACCCAAGTGCACTGCGTGGAGTTACAGCCCGGCAAGGGCGCGCAACTCGCGCGCAGCGCCGGCGCCTCGGTGCAGGTGGTGGCGCGCGAAGGCGCCCACGCCACCGTGCGGCTGCGTTCCGGCGAGATGCGCAAGGTGCACATTGACTGCCGCGCCACGGTCGGCGAGGTCGGCAACGGTGAACACAACCTGCGCCAGTATGGCAAGGCGGGCGCGCGCCGCTGGCGCGGCATCCGTCCGACGGTGCGCGGCCTCGCGATGAACCCGGTTGATCATCCGCACGGCGGCGGCGAGGGCAAGTCGGGACAGGGCAATCCGCATCCGGTGTCGCCCTGGGGCCAGCCCACCAAGGGCTACAAGACTCGCCACAACAAGCGTACCGACAACATGATCGTGCGCCGGCGCAAGTGATGAGAGGTTAATACTGTGCCACGTTCGATTCGCAAAGGCCCGTTCGTTGATCCGCACCTCGCCAAGAAGGTCGAGGCGGCGGTGGCGAACAACAATCGCCGGCCGATCAAGACCTGGTCGCGGCGCTCGATGGTCACTCCCGAAATGGTGGGCCTGACGATCGCGGTGCACAACGGCCATCAGCATGTGCCGGTGCTGGTGAGCGAGAACATGGTCGGCCACAAGTTGGGAGAATTCGCCGCCACGCGCGTGTTCAAGGGTCACGGCGAGCGCAGGGTTGCCGCCGAAACCACCGAAACGAAGACCTGAGGACGCAAGCCGTGCTGGTAGAAGCAACACATAAATTCGCGCGTGTCACGCCGTACAAGGCGCGGTTGGTGGCCGACCAGATTCGTGGCCAGCCGGTGGGGCAGGCGTTGAAGATTCTGGAATTCAGCCCGCGCCGCGCCGCGTTGTTGCTGAAGAAGGTGCTGGAATCAGCCATCGCCAACGCCGAGCACAACAATGGCGCAGACATTGACGCATTGAAGGTCAAACGCGTGTGCGTGGACGACGGTCCGCGCATGAAGCGCATGATGCCGCGCGCCAAGGGCCGCGGCGCACGCATTCTGAAACGTACCAGCCACATCAGCCTGACAGTGGCGGACGAGTAAGGACAAAATCATGGGCCAGAAAGTCAATCCGGTAGGCTTCCGTCTGGGCATCGCCTCCGACTGGAACTCCAAGTGGTTCGCGAGCAAGCGTGCGTATGCCGAAAATCTGCACGCCGACCTCAAAGTGCGCGAGTTCCTGAAGAAAAAGCTCGCGCAGGCTTCGGTGAGCCGCGTCGAGATCAAGCGTCCCGCGAAGAAATGCCAGATCACCATTCACACCGCGCGCCCCGGCATGGTGATCGGCAAGAAAGGCGAGGACATCGAAGCGCTGCGCGCCGAGCTCATCAAGATGATGCCGGGCACCGAGGTGGATGTGACCATCGAGGAAATCCGCAAGCCGGAGCTTGACGCCTATCTGGTGGCCGAAGGCATCGCCCAGCAGCTCGAACGCCGCATCATGTTCCGCCGCGCCATGAAGCGCGCGGTGACCAACGCCATGCGTCTCGGTGCGGGTGGCATCAAGATTCAGGTGGGTGGCCGGCTGAACGGGGCGGAAATTGCCCGTGTCGAGTGGTATCGCGAAGGCCGCGTTCCCTTGCACACCCTGCGCGCGCTGGTGGATTACTCGACGGCCGAGGCGAAGACGACCTACGGCATCATCGGCGTCAAGGTGTGGGTGTTCTCCGGCGAAGTGTTTGAAGCAGACAAACGCACAGAGAAGAAAGAAGAAACCGCCGCCGAGGCCCATGCGGCCTAAGGTCCGGAGCAAGTCATCATGATGCAACCCAAGCGAACCAAGTACCGCAAGCAGATGAAGGGGACCAACCAGGGTCTGGCCTTCAATGGCAACAAGGTCAGTTTCGGCGAATTTGGACTCAAGTCCACGGAGCATGGCCGCATCACCGCGCGCCAGATAGAGGCGGCACGCCGTGTCATCACACGTTATGTCAAACGTGGCGGCAAGCTCTTTATCCGCATTTTCCCGGACGTGCCGGTAACCAAGAAGCCTCTGGAAGTCCGCATGGGCTCCGGCAAAGGCAATGTCGAATACTGGGTCGCCAAAGTGCAGCCCGGCAAGATGCTTTACGAAATGGAAGGCGTCACCGAGGAAGAGGCGCGCAAGGCTTTCCGCCTTGCAGCCGCGAAGCTGTCGGTAAAGACCTCCTTCGCCAACAGGACGATCCTGTAATGAAAACCGCCGAATACATTAAAGGCCTGCGCGGCAAGAACGCACAGGAGTTGAACAGCGAGCTGGAAGCCCTGCGCAAGGAGCAGTTCAACCTGCGCATGCAGAAGGCGCTCGGCCAGCAGAGCAAGTCCAACCTTGTTCGCGTTGCGCGCAAGAATATCGCTCGCACCAAGACAGTGATGCGGCAGCAGGTGAAGATGTCATGACCGAAGTAACCCAGACCCAGGCAGTCAAGCCCAGCAGCCGCGTCGTCGGTGTGGTCGTCAGCAACAAGGCTGACAAGACCATCACCGTGCTGGTGGAGCGCCGTGAGCGCCACCCGCTATATGGCAAGTACGTGCGCAAATCGACCAAGCTTTATGCGCACGACGAAAGCAACCAGTGCAAGGAAGGTGACACCGTTGCGATCATCGAGACGCGCCCACTCTCCCGCCAGAAGCGTTTCCGCCTGGTTGAAGTAATCAAGTCGGCCCACGCATAAGCAGGAGAAGCAGACATGATTCAACAGGAATCCTTTCTCGTCGCCGCCGATAACAGCGGCGCCAAGCTGGTGCAGGTGATCCAGGTCAAGGGCAGCACGCACCGGCGTTATGCCGGCGTGGGCGACCTGATCAAGGTCACCGTCAAGGACGCTATCCCGCGCGGCAAGGTCAAGAAGGGCGAGGTGCATGATGCGGTTGTCGTGCGCACGCGCTTCCCGATCCGCCGTCCGGATGGTTCTGCGATCCGCTTCGATACCAATGCAGCGGTATTGCTGACCAACAAGCTGGAGCCGCTAGGCACCCGCATCTTTGGGCCTGTGACACGCGAACTGCGCGAGCGCTTCATGCGCATCATCTCCCTGGCGCCGGAAGTTTTGTAAGAGTCGAGTACAGCGATGAACAAGATCAGAAAAGGTGACGAGATCGTCGTCATCACAGGCAAAGACAAGGGACGCCGCGGCAAGGTCTCCCAGGTGCTTGATACCGGTCACCTGCTGGTGGAAGGCATCAATGTCGCTAAAAAGCACACGAAGGGCGATCCCAATGCCGGCGTCGCAGGAGGCATAGTCGAGAAGGAAATGCCTATCCAGGGTTCGAATGTCTTGCTGTGGAATTCCAGGACAAGCAAGGGCGATCGCGTCGGATTCAAGCTCATCGGCGAAGGTGAAAAGCGCCGCAAGGTCCGTTACTTCAAGTCCAATCAAGAAGTTGTGGACGGCTAAGAGAAGCAGGCATGGCCAATTTACAGAATTTTTATCGCGATACGGTTGCTCCTGAACTTCGCAAGAAGCTCAGCTGCGAGACCATGGAAGTTCCGCGCATCAGCAAGATTACGCTCAACATTGGCGTGGGCGAGACCACCACGGATCGCAAGATCATCGAGCATGCGGTCTCTGACATGACGGCGATAGCCGGTCAGAAGCCGGTGGTGACCAAGTCGCGCCTGTCCATCGCCGGATTCAAGGTTCGCGAGAACTTTCCGGTCGGCGTGAAAGTGACCCTGCGCAGCGAGCGCATGTATGAATTCCTGGAACGTCTCATCGTCATCGCGTTGCCGCGCATCCGTGACTTCCGCGGTATCAGCGCGCGCGGATTCGATGGACGGGGCAATTTCAATTTCGGTATCACCGAGCAGATCATTTTCCCGGAAATCGAGTACGACAAGATCGACGTGCTGCGTGGCATGAACATCACCATCACCACCACCGCGAAGAACGACGAGCAGGGCAAAGCGCTGCTCGACGCGTTCAATTTCCCGTTCCGCAAGTAGGGATACAAGCATGGCCAAGAGAAACATGATCGAGCGCGACAAGAAACGTACCGCGCTTGTCGCCAAGTTCGGCAAGAAGCGCGAAGCGCTGAAGGCCACCATCGTCGATCCGAATGCGACCTACGACGAGAAGCAGGCGGCGGCCGTGAGCTTGCAGAAGCTGCCACGTGACTCCAGCTATACGCGGCAACGCAACCGCTGCAAGATCACTGGGCGCAGCCGCGGGGTGTACAAAAAATTTGGCTTGGCCAGGCACAAGCTGCGTGAGGCTGCCATGAAGGGCGAAGTCCCCGGCTTGACCAAAGCGAGCTGGTAAGGAGACCGAACATGAGCATGAATGATCCCATCTCCGATTTCCTGACGCGCATCCGTAATGGTCAGCAGGCCGGCAAGAAGCAGATTTCCTCGCCCTCTTCCAAGATCAAGGAAGCGATTGCCGCCGTCCTCAAAGACGAGGGCTACATCGCTGATTTCAGCGTCAGCGCCGAGGGCAACAAGAAGACCATGCTGGTGGCCTTGAAGTATTTTCAGGGTAAGCCGGTCATCGAGCGCCTGGAGCGCATCAGCAAGCCGAGCCTGAGAGTCTACAAGGGCAAGGATGAGCTGCCCAAGGTACTGGGCGGCTTGGGTATTGCCATCATTTCAACCGCTACTGGGGTGTTGAGCGACCGCAAGGCGCGCGCGACCAGCCAGGGCGGTGAAGTCCTCTGCATTGTTGCTTAAGGACTAGGGAACAGTCATGTCACGAGTCGCAAAAATGCCGGTGAAAATTCCGGCCGGCGTGCAGGTCTCCACCGACGGTGGACAACTCGTCGTCAAGGGCGCGAAGTCCAGCCTGTCGATGCGGATGCCTGCCAATGTCACCGTCGAGGTGAAGGACGGTGTCGCCTCTATCGGCCAGGAGGCGCTGAAGTCCAACGCCATGATCGCGGGCACAGTGCGTGCCCTGTTGAACAATATGGTTAACGGCGTGACCAAGGGCTACGAGCGCAAACTGACGCTGGTAGGTGTCGGCTATCGCGCACAGGCCCAAGGCAAGAAGCTGAACCTCACCCTGGGTTTTTCGCATCCAGTTGAATATCCGATTCCGGAAGGCATAACGGTGGAAACGCCGAGCCAGACCGAGGTTATTGTCAAGGGTGCAAGCAAGCACATGGTTGGCCAAGTGGCTGCCGACATCCGCGGCTATCGTCCGCCTGAGCCCTACAAGGGCAAGGGCGTGCGCTATGCCAACGAGAAGGTTGTTATGAAGGAAGCGAAGAAGAAGTAAACCGGGTTCCGCGCGGCGCGTAGCGTCCTATCAAGGATTCGACGCCGTCGGGATGGGTTATTGAAGTGAACGAGATTGAAGGCAATGAAAGATAAAAACGAGACCCGTCTGCGCCGCGCCCGCCGCACGCGGGCCCGCATCCGCGAACTGGGTGTGCATCGTCTGTCGATACACCGCACGCCGAGCCACATCTATGCGCAAGTCATCGCGCCGGATGCGGGACATACCGTCGCGGCTGCGTCTACGCTCGAAAAAATTGACGGCCTGACCGGTACCGGCAATGTTGAGGCTGCCAGGAAAATCGGCGCCTTGATTGCGGAACGCGCCAAGGCCAAGGGTGTTACCAAGGTGGCATTCGACCGTTCCGGCTTCAAGTATCACGGCCGCATCAAGGCCTTAGCTGATGCCGCGCGTGAAGCCGGCCTGGAGTTTTAATCATGGCGAATCAGTTCAACATCGAAGATTCTCACGGCGCCGGCGACCTCAAGGAAAAACTGGTCGCGGTCAACCGCGTGTCCAAGACCGTTAAGGGCGGCAAGCAGTTCACTTTCACGGCGCTCACGGTCGTGGGTGACGGCGTCGGCCGCGTGGGTTTTGGTTACGGCAAGGCGCGCGAAGTACCGGCCGCGATTGCCAAGGCGATGGAGCAGGCCAAGCGCAACATGATCGTAGTGCCGCTCAAGGGCGCGACCCTTCAGCACGAGATCTGGGGTATCCACGGCGCCACCAAGGTGTTCATGCGTCCGGCCTCCGACGGTACCGGTGTCATTGCCGGCGGCGCGATGCGTGCGGTGTTTGAAGTTGCCGGCGTGCAGAATGTCCTGTCGAAATCCTTTGGTTCGCGCAATCCAATCAACATGGTGCGTGCGACCCTCGACGGCCTCAAAAAAATGAACCTGCCTTCCGAGATTGCAGCCAAGCGCGGCAAGACGGTCGAAGAAATTCTGGGCTGATCCAGGGGAAATCATGAGCAACAAGCAGATCAAGCTGACGCTGGTGCGAAGCCTGGCCAAGCGCCTACCGGCGCATCAGGAGTGCGTGCGCGGGCTCGGCCTCAGGCGGATGCATCACGCCGTGACGGTGGCGGCAACACCGGAAGTGCTAGGCATGGTGCGCAAAGTGGGCTTCATGCTCAAAGTCGAAGAGGTCTGAGATGAAACTGAATACCATCAAGCCGGCCAAGGGCGCCAAGACCGCGCGTTTCCGCGTCGCTCGCGGCATCGGTTCCGGCATGGGTAAAACTGCGGGCCGCGGCCACAAGGGCCAGCGCGCGCGCAAGGGTGGCCGTGGCAAGCTCGGTTTTGAAGGCGGCCAGATGCCGATTCAACGCCGGTTGCCCAAGCGCGGCTTCAAGTCCGCCCAGGCCCGCATGCACGCCGAAATCAACCTGTCCGACATCAACAAGATGAAGGCAACCGAAATCGATCTGGCCGTGCTCATCAGCGAAGGCGTGATCCGTCACGACATGCTCTCGGCCAAGCTGGTCAAGTCCGGGACGATTTCGCGCAAGGTTTCGCTCAAGGGGATTCCGGCGACCAAGGGCGCCCGTGAGGCGGTCACTGCCGCCGGCGGCAGCGTCGCGGAATAAGCAAGATCATGGCCAAGACACCAGCATCGGCAGGCGGCATGGTTCCGGATATCGCCAAACTCGGCGAAGTACGCGGCCGTCTGTTGTTCCTGCTGGGCGCAATCGTGGTCTATCGCATCGGCAGCTTTATTCCGGTGCCGGGCATGGACCCGAACCAGCTCGCGGCCTTGTTCCAGCATCAGCAAGGCACCATCCTGGACATGTTCAACATGTTCTCAGGCGGTGCGCTCAAGCGCTTCTCGATTTTTGCGCTAGGCGTCATGCCCTACATCTCGGCTTCTATCATCGTGCAGCTCCTGAGCGCCGTGATGCCGCAGCTCAAGGAGCTGCGCAAGGAAGGCGAGTCAGGCCGGCGCACCATTACCAAGTACACGCGTTACGGAACGCTGGGCCTCGCCATTTTCCAGTCGATCGGTGCTGCCTACGCACTGGAAAAGAGCAACATCGCGATCAATCCTGGGTTCAGCTTCATCTTCACCGCTGCGGTGAGTCTCATCACCGGCACCATGTTCCTAATGTGGCTGGGTGAACAGATGACCGAGCGCGGCGTCGGCAACGGCATGTCGATGATCATTTTCGTCGGCATCGTTGCAAACATGCCCAGTGCATTGGGTGCAACAGCGCAGTTGGTCAGCGAAGGCTCGATGAACGGTTTCCAGGTCATCATCGTCTTTGCCTTGGCGGTGCTCGTGACCTGGGGCGTGGTCTACGTGGAACGCGCGCAGCGCCGCATCCCGGTGCACCATGCGCGCCGGCAGCAGGGACGCAAGGTGTTTGCCGCCCAGACCCAGCATCTGCCGTTGAAGCTCAACATGTCGGGTGTCATTCCGCCGATTTTCGCGTCCAGCATCATCCTGTTTCCGGCATCGATGGTGCGTTTCTTCGGCGAAGGCGGCGGCGGATTCATGCAGCAGATCGCCAACGCCCTTTCTCCCGGCCAAGCGCTGTACACGCTGCTGTATGCGGCGATGATCATTTTCTTCTGCTTCTTCTACACCGCACTGGTTTTTGATTCGCGCGAGACCGCGGAAAACCTGAAGAAGTCAGGCGCGTTCATTCCCGGCGTGCGTCCCGGTGCGATGACCGCAAAATATATCGACCAGGTGCTGACGCGGCTGACAGTCATCGGCGCCCTCTATATCACCGTGGTCTGCTTGGTTCCCGAATTTCTGACCACGACCTGGAACGTGCCGTTCTATTTTGGCGGCACTTCGCTGCTGATCGTGGTCGTGGTGGTGATGGATTTCATGGCGCAGCTTCAGGCGCATCTGATGTCGCATCAGTACGAAGGCCTGCTAAAGAAGGCCAACTTAAAATCGGTGGGCCCTAACGCTCTCGGTTGATTCACGCTTAACGCATTTCAGAATTAGAGGTTTCCTATGAAAGTCCGCACTTCAGTCAAGAAAATCTGCCGCAACTGCAAGGTGGTACGCCGCAATGGTGTGGTGCGCGTCCTGTGCACCGACCTGCGTCACAAGCAGCGTCAGGGCTGATGGGGCGGAGACCGCGAACACTTTGCTGCGCGGCTCGCTTGAAGATGGTTCGGTTGTTCGGTTAAACTGCGCGGCTAAGCGCGAAGAATTGAGGTTTCAACATGGCACGTATCGCGGGCGTCAACATCCCCGATAAGAAACACACCGTCATCGCGCTGCGCGCGATCTACGGCATTGGCGCGACGCGCGCCAAGAAAGTCTGCGAACTCTCCGGCGTCAAGCCGGACGTGCAGATCCGCACGCTGACGGAAGCCGAACTCGACAAGCTGCGTGCCGAAGTCGCGAAGTTCGCCGTCGAAGGCGATCTCCGCCGCGAAGTCTCCATGAGCATCAAGCGGCTGATGGATCTCGGCTGCTATCGCGGCCAGCGTCATCGCCGCGGCCTGCCGGTACGCGGTCAGCGCACCCGCACCAACGCACGCACCCGCAAGGGACCGCGCCGCGCCATCAAGAAGAACGGTTAATTCAAGGACGCCGGAAAGAAGTCTATGGCTAATGCCCCCGCTAACGCAGCCGTCGCTCCCAAGCGCAAGCGCGTCAAGAAAAATGTGACTGATGCTGTTGCGCACATTCACGCATCGTTCAACAACACGATCATCCTAATCACCGACCGCCAGGGAAACACGATTTCCTGGTCCACGGCCGGCGCTGCCGGGTTCAAGGGCTCGCGCAAGAGCACGCCTTTCGCCGCGCAGATTGCGGCTGAAAAGGCCGCGACAGCCGCCGCCGAACACGGCGTCAAGAACCTGGAAGTGCGCGTGAAGGGTCCCGGCCCCGGCCGCGAGTCCGCCGTGCGTTCGCTCAATGCGGCCGGCTTCAAGGTTGTCAACATCACCGACGTTACCCCGATTCCTCACAACGGCTGCCGCGCTCCCAAGCGCCGCCGCGTGTAAGGGGGAGTAGAGACTATGGCTCGTTACATTGGCCCGAAGTGCAAGCTGTCCCGCCGCGTTGGCACTGATCTTCTCCTGAAGAGCCGCGCCCGCTCGCTGGAAACCAAGTGCAAGCTGGATACCCCGCCGGGCCAGCATGGCGCGCGCAAGCAGCGTCCGTCCGACTACGCCGCGCAGTTGCGTGAGAAGCAGAAGCTCAAGCAGATGTACGGCGTGCTGGAACGCCAGTTCCGCAACTACTATCTGAAAGCCACGACGCAGAAAGGCGCGACGGGCTTCAACCTGCTGCTCATGCTGGAACAGCGCCTGGACAACGTGATCTACCGCATCGGCTTCGGCCGCACGCGCTCGGAAGCGCGCCAGATGGTCAGCCACGGCGCGATCACGGTCAACGGCAAGCGCGTCAACATCCCGTCCTATCAGGTGCAAGTGGGCGACGTGGTTGAAGTGCGCGAGAAGTCGCGCAACCAGTCGCGCATCGCTGAATCCCTGTCCATCGCCTCACAGGCCGGATTCCCGGACTGGCTGGAGATCGATGAGAAGGGACTTAAGGGCGTCTTCAAAACCAAGCCGACACGCGACCAGATTCTGCCGGACATCAACGAAAGCCTGGTGGTCGAGTTGTACTCCAAGTAATCGCGGCTTTTTACGTACAGAGGTATTTGTTCATGCAGAATATCGTTGCCGATTTGCTCAAACCGCGCTTGGTCGAAGTCGAAGCCGTTTCCGAGCATCGCTCACGCGTTGTGCTGGAACCGATGGAGCGCGGCTTTGGCCACACGCTCGGCAACGCCCTGCGCCGCATTCTGCTCTCGTCCGTCCCCGGCGCCGCCATCACCGAAGTGCAGATCGATGGCGTGGTGCACGAGTACAGCGCGATCGAGGGCGTGCAGGAAGACGTCATCGACATCCTGCTCAACATCAAGAACATCGCGATCAAGATGCACTCGCGCGAAGAAGCCACCCTGCGCCTGGAGAAATCCGGCAAGGGCGTGGTCAAGGCCAGCGACATCAAGCTCGATCACGACGTTGAAATCGTCAACCCCAGCCTGGTGCTCGCGCACCTCACCGGCGGCAAGCTCAACATGACCCTCAAGGTCACGCGCGGCCGCGGATATGTGCCCGCGGTCAGCCTGGTGCGTGCCGGCGTCGAGGAAGACTCCCGCTCGGTCGGCGTGCTGCGCCTGGATGCCTCTTACAGCCCGGTGCGCCGCGTCAGTTACGCGGTCGAGCGCGCGCGTGTCGAACAGCGCACCGACCTCGACAAGCTGGTGCTGGACGTTGACACCAACGGCGGCATCGATCCCTCCGAGGCCGTGCGCCTCGCCGCGCGCATCCTGCGTGACCAGCTCGGCGTGTTCGTCGATCTGGAAGCGGAAGCCGCCGCACAGACCGCCATCGGTGGCAAGAAGGAACTGGCGCAGATCCTGTTCCGCCCGATCGACGACCTCGAACTCACCGTGCGCTCGGCCAATTGCCTCAAGGCCGAGAACGTTTACTACATCGGCGACCTGGTGCAGCGCACCGAGATGGAACTGATGAAGACCCCGAACCTCGGCAAGAAATCGCTCAACGAAATCAAGGAAGCGCTCAAGGCGCACGAACTTGAACTGGGCATGAAGCTGGAAAACTGGTCTTCGCCCAAAGCCGCTGCCTAAAGAAAGACTGAAGGACCACCACCATGCGTCACGCAATTTCAGGCCGCGCTTTTGGCCGCAGCCCCAGCCACCGCAAGGCCACCATGCAGGCGGTCGCCGTCGCGCTGTTCAAGTACGAGCTGATCCGCACGACGGTGCCCAAGGCGAAGGAACTGCGCCGCCTGGCTGAGCCGCTGATCACGCGCGCCAAGACCGATACCGTGGCCAACCGCCGCCTCGTGTTCAGCCGCCTGCGCGACCGCGACGCGGTGCAGAAGCTGTTCAACGAAATCGGCCCGCGCTACAACGCGCGTCCGGGCGGCTACACCCGCGTCCTGCGCTGCGGATTCCGCCCCGGCGACAATGCGCCGATGGCTTATGTCGAGCTGGTGGACCGTCCGCGTGGCGAAGCCGTGGCGGCTGACGTCAAGGCTGAATAAAGCCGGGATCGGTTCCATGTCGTGAAAACGGGCGCCTCGGCGCCCGTTTTGTTTTGTGCGATTTATGGTGCTGAAGGTTTCGGCGTGCCCGCGCTCGGAGACGTCTGCGTTGTGCTGCCAATATTCCGGTCGAGGAAGTCGAGCAGCTTCTCATACAGCTCCTGCCGGTCCGCCGGCAGATAGAAGCCATGACCCTCGTCGAGTTTCGCCACCCACACGTAGGGATAATGGCGCTGGTCCAGGGCGCCGCGCAGTTCTTCGGCTTGGCTGATGGGCACGCGCCGATCCGCGCGGCCATGCACGATCATGATCGCCGCTTTCAGCCGATCGATGTAGCTCAGCGGCGAAGCATCGTGCAGACGCTGATCGGTGGTGCCGATGAAGTCATCGATATAAATGCGCCCGCGTATGGTTTCGCCCGTATCGCTGTCATGTTTTAGACGCTGCAGATCGGTTACGCCGGCATAGACGATCACACAGCGATACAAGTCGGGTTCGCGCACTGCGCTCATCAGCGCGGCATATCCGCCGTAGCTCGCGCCGTAGATGCACAGACGCTTGGGATCGGCATAACCCTGGGCGATGGCCCAGCGCGCGCCATCGGTGATGTCGTCGATCATGACGTGATCCCAGCTCTGGCGGCCGGCGTTGAGGAAGCTCCGCCCGTAGCCGCCAGACCCGCGGAAATTGACCTGCAGCACCGCGTAGCCGCGGCTGGCCAGCATCTGCGGCTCCATCTCCCAGGCCCAGCCATCGCGAATCCAGAAGGGACCGCCGTGAGGGTTCACCACCAGCGGCAAGGCCTTGAGTTCATGGCCCGGCGGAATGGTGAGGTAGCCGTAGATCGTGCGTCCGTCGCGAGCAGCGAAACTGATCGGCCGCCTCTCGGCCATCTGTCCGGGGTCGATCCAGCCGCGCGCGGCAATCCGCAGCAGCCTTTTCTGCGTCTGGGTGTCGAGCAGATCGTAGTTTCCGGGATCACGGTCGCTGTATACATGCACGACCACGAGGCGATTGTCGCGGGTATAGGAAACCGGAATCGCCAGTTCGCCGGGGTAGGACTTCTCCAGGTCAACAAGCCATTTGCTCGCTGGGCTGTTGCTGTCGAGCAGTTGCAGAGTTGGCGCGCCGCTTTCATACAAAGCGGCAGCCGGCACGTCGCCGTCATTGGCGGTGACCAGCTCTTTAAGATCGGCGGCATTGTCGCAGCTGAGCTTGACGCGCTTGCCGTCGGTCAGGTTCTGCTGCACCAAGCATTGCCGATCGCCGCCCTCGTTCGATGACAGGTAGACCGAGGTGTCGTCCTTGAAAAAACCCAAAGGCCTTACGGCCGCCTTCAGCAGTTCTCCCTGGTTGAGCAACGTCCACTCGGGATGCACGGGAGTGCGGACGTAAGTCAGCGTGTTTTGATGATCGTCGGTGCCGACGGCATAGCGGACAAAGCCGTCTTTGTCCGCGGCGAAATGCGTATCGCCAAACAAGGGTGATGTTATGGGGTCGTCGTATTGGCCGCTGTCCACATCCAGACGGAAGGCGGTCATGCGGCCCCTGCTGTTGTCACGTTGCCAGGCTTGTATCGAAATCAGCACATGCTGCGGATCGTGTGGCAGGGTGCGGATCAGATGCGCAGACGCCTTCTCGCCGCCGGCCCTTTGAATCATCGAGCCTGTGACCGTGCCGCCGTGATAGCCGAACAGGTAGCTTCCGTGCTTGCCGTCGGCATCGATTCCGACCAGTTCGCCCGTGTCATACGGCTGTGCCAGAGAGCCGAAAGACTGGAACACGGAAAAAACCAGACGCTTGGGGCTTGCCCACCAGTAGCGGTAGACGTTGATGTCATTGATGTCATGACCGGCAATGATCCTGGTAACGAACTTGTGTGTGGCCGTATCCATCACGGCTAGATCGACCTGGTTGTCGACGAAAACCCGCATGCTCAGATAAGTGCCGTCCGGCGATATCTTCACGTCGTCGAACGCACCGCTGCGCAGAAAATCTTGCAGCGGAATCTCAGCGTTGGCGGAGGTTGCCGCCAGCAACAGGACGAGCATGGAGAGTCTTTTCAAATACCGCATGAATGTTTCCTTGTTATTTTGTGGCCGTAGTGCGCAACTCCGGGCTGGGACTGGCCCTGCTGTCCCACCCGCTATGGCCGGAATAATGTTGTTTTATGTTATTTAATATTAAACAACTACAATATTAATAAATATATTAAAACATAAACATAACTTAGAGACCGGAGAGCGGGTCGCGTCCGGCTAGTCGCGCGCGCTGCTCCAGCCACACGCCCAGCCCCTGCGCGTTCAACTCCATGTCGAGATCGAGCAGGGCGCGGCAGCGTAGCTCGGGCAGCGCGCAATCGCGGTCGGCGAGTTCGTGTAGGGCTAGTTTCGTCAGCGCCTCCTTTAGTAGCAGGTGCCGCCGCGGCGCAGCGGTGAGCGACTCCGCGATGCGCACGTATTCGCGCAGGGCGCGCCGCAGGTCCTGCGCCAGACGCGGCACGTTCTGCACGGTGCCGTAGTGCGTCAGGTACATGCGTTGCGGCGCGTAGGACAGAAAAAGTTCGAGGCTCCGCTCCCAGGCATCCGGCTCGAACTGCACCGGCGTCGTCGTCGGCAAAATCCACGGCCCCTGCCCGGTATCGAATTCGCGGTAAGACAGGCCGAAAGTATCGCCGGTAAAGAAGCCCTTGCTCAGTGCGTCCCACACGCTGTAGTGATGGCGCGCGTGGCCGGGCGTATCGAGAAACAGCAGTTCGCGGCCGCCAAGCGACAGCCGGAATCCGTCTTCAGCGATCACTACGCGCGATTCCGGCACGGGCTCGATCCTGCCGTACATGCGCTGCACCGCCTCCGCGCCATAAACAGCGGTGGCGCCGGCAATCAGCTTCGACGGCTCGATCAGGTGACGCGCCGCGCGCGGATGCGCCACCAGCTTTGCGTTCGGCAGGTTCCGCATCAGCGTGCCGGCGCCGCTGGCGTGATCCAGATGCGCGTGCGTGGGCATCACATAGGCTACCTGTTCGCGTGCGATGCGCTTGTGCGCCAGCAGCGCGAGCAGGCTCTCCACGCCGTGCGGCGTGCCGCATTCGATGAACGCGGCGGCGCCCTGATGCTCGATCAGGTAGCAAGCCGCCATGCCCGCGCGCTGCTGCTGCGTGTCGATGCAGGTGATCCCAAAGCTGAGATCCTTGAATACAGGCAGGGGCATCACTCTCCCTCGTCGATAAAATTTCTAAATCGGCACTGGAGCCTGACTGGCAGGCAGGCCCTTTTCTGGGTCGTGCAGAGTCGCAAACAAGGCTGCAATAGCTGGCACAGACCGCATCCAGGAAATTAAACGGCGATAGTTTACGTGCTGGCCTCGCCTTGAGGTAGAAGCAGCCTGTTCGTCAAGGTCTCGTCTGGGGGTTTTCCCGCTGAGACAAAGCTGAAAAAAATGTTACAACAGTCACGTAGGGTATCCGGCGAAGGTTCAGGTTTTCACGATTGAGGTTTCGCTGGCGGCCCGTGATTCTTGTCATGAAGCCCAAAGTTCTACTGGCTGAGTGGTCTGCAACCGGCGGGGGCTGGGGCATGTTGCCAACCTAGGGAGAAACAATTAATGAAACTCAGAGCAGAGGGTAAGCTCCGGAGAGCGATATCTGTCGCTTTTGCTGCGGGCCTTATGGGTGCAGTTGCCGCTGTTCCAAATGCTTATGCGCAACAGACATCCGACCAAACCGTACAGAAAGCGCAAAAGCTTGAAGAGGTCACCGTCACTGGGTCGATGCTCAAGCGGGCCAATGCAGAAACCGCGGAGGCCATCACCGTCCTCCACGCGGATGATCTCAAGGCTAAGGGCATCGTGAATGTGGAGCAGGTGATAAACACGCTGACCTCCGCCAACCCGTCACTCAACATCGCCTCAGCCGTAGGAACGTTTTCCGGCGGCGGCACTTACGCCAACCTGCGCGGCTTGGGCAATGGCCGCACTCTGGTGCTGCTCGATGGCCAACGGCTGGCCCCTAATGCCTTCATCGGCGATGCCGTCGACCTGAGTGGGATTCCGTTTTCGGCCATCGACAGGGTCGAGATACTTCGGGAAGGCGCCTCGGCGTTGTATGGCTCAGACGCGATCGCCGGCGTGATCAACTTCATAACCAAAAAGAATTATCAGGGGGGCGAAGTCCAGGTCAATTTCGACCACCCGCAAAAAAACAGTGGCAGCTCGGGCGCGGCCGATTTCGCCCTCGGACACGGGAATCTGTGGAGCGACGGCTATAACTTCCTGATTACGGGAAGTTACAGCAAGCAGGAAGAGCTCCAGGCGACGCAACGAGAGTTTTCAGCTTCTGGCTTTGACCCCGCGCGCGGCGTGTTCAATACGAACTTTCCGGGATCGTGGCCCGGGAATTTTCAGGATAAAAATGGGAACCTTTGGCAGGCGGGCTATCCGGGCTGCGCGGGCAATCCGCAGTTGACGACGTATTTCGGCGACTGCTCATACCGGTAGTCCGCCGCGACGGATTTGCTTCCGGAATCCCATGAGGCTTCCGGAATGGTGTCCTTCACCAAGACCTTGCCGGCTAACAACCAGTTGAAGGTGCAGTATTTCTTGAGCCGATCCGAATTGACCGCTTACGCCGGTCCCGTATTCTATTTGTTCCCGATCGACCCCAGCAACCCCTTCTTCCCGACAGCATCTCAGCTGACTTGCAATAGGGGCGCGGCGAATTGCACCACCGCAACACCGGATCTCACCGATCCCGGCTTGGCAATATGGACCGACCCCAACAACTACCGCTACAACGGCAACGTCAATGTCGCACAGAGGCTTCTGGCGACGTTCTCCGGCAACAACGCCGGCTGGTACTACGCTGCGGACTTGAATTTCAGTAAGAACCTCAACCGGGATAGCAATAATGGGGGCTATCCCAATGAAGCCCTGCTTGCGCCCGGCGGTGTGCTCAGCGATCTGATCAACCCCTTCGGTCCGCAGCCCGCGCCCGGACAGGCCTTGATCAACTCGTCGTACATCAACGGTGTGTACCAGGTCGGACAGTACACCCGTTGGAGCGTCGATGGCCATGCCACTCACCCGCTGGGCGATGCGTTTGATGCGGGCACTCCGGCGACTTTGGCCCTCGGCGCCTCGGTGGGCGGCGATAACTACTCGAACGCGACTACGCCATATAACGACCTCGTGAGTGCCGCAACCGGACTGACGGATAGTGCAGTCTCAGGGATGCGTCAGGTTCAGGCGGCTTTCGTCGAGTTGGATGTGCCGATCACCAAGAGCTTCGATCTGGACATAGCGGATCGTCAAGACCGATATAGCGATTTCGGCAAGACCAACAACGCGAAGCTGTCGGTGCGATATCAGCCAGCCAGTTTCATAACGGTCAGGGGAACCGTCTCTACCGGCTTCCGGGCGCCCACGCTAAACAACCTGTACTCGCCACCTTTCTTGGCAGCGTCGAGCTCCGGCACCATGGGTCAGGGAAACCCATTCTGCTCACCAGGGAACTATACCGCGGAGTGGACTCCAGCCACTTGTGCGGCGCAAGGAATTGGGCTGTATGGCGGAAACAAGAGCCTGACGCCCGAAACTTCGCAAAACTTTGATCTCGGTGTCATCCTCTCACCGACCCCGGATTTGGGAATCACGCTGGACTATTACCGAGTCCTTATCAACAACACGATTAGCGGCGTTCCGGCCAACGCCATTTACGGTAATCCCACCAACTTCGGGAGCTACATCGTAACGGCCACTAGTGGTACTTACGCGGGTACACTCCCGCCGACGATCGCAGAGGCCACGGCGTGCAACCCTTACACGGCATCGACGTGTGGATATATCACGCTAAAAAATTCAAATACCGGCCACGTTACGACCGACGGAATCGATTTGAGCGTCCAGTACCGGCAGCGAACCTCGATCGGAACATTCCACGAGGACCTGGAAGGAACCTGGGTCACACAGTTTCTGAGGCAGTTATACACTGGCGGGCCCGCCGTCAGTCTTTTGGGCAACCTGCAAATCCAAGGATTAAACCCGGCGTTCAGGTGGCAACATAACGTGAGCGTCAACTGGACGAGCCCGCAACAGATGTGGAATGCCGGACTTTCAAACCGCTTCTACTTGGGATATGTGGATGAATTCCCCGATGGCGGCGGTAACGTGCGGAATGTGGGCAATTATTCGCTCTTCGATGGTTTTGCGAGCGTCAAGCCGATCGAGAAGCTGACCGTGTTAGTCGGAATCAAGAATCTGTTCAATACGAGTCCGCCGTTCACCAACGCGTCGCAAAACAACTTCGCGGCGGGCTACAACGCATTGATTGCGGATCCATTGCTGCGGAATTTCTATGTCAATCTAAAATACAGTTTGTAAAATTCCTTCAAATGAATCATGCGCGGCGCACATTTGTGCGCCGCTTTTTTTCCGGTATGTGAAGGGGCGGACGATGAAAAAGCTACTGTTTCTGATGATCGCAGCTAGCGTCACATGGCAGGCCCAGGCGCAGCAGTCGGCTGTTGCGAATGCGGCGCAGGCTGGTGTTGGCGATGTGCCGCAGATGGATTGCAAGCAGCCTTCGCCGCCGCCACAGATCGAGCCGTCGCAGTTGCAGATCGATGGGTTCAACAAAAACCTAGTGTTGTACAAGAAGTGCATCGAAGACTACGTCGGCGACCGGCAGAAAGTGATCAAGCAGCTCAACGACCAGGTCATCAAGAACACTGATGCAGCCAATGCCGCGGTCAAGCAGTTCAACGACTTCAATAAAAGCATGGGCGAGCGTAACGGGCACGTCGACAATTAGCAGTGAGAGCCACTGTTAGCGCTCTCGCTATCGTCTACCTCGTCTGGGGCTCGACCTATCTGGGCATCCGCGTGGCGGTGCAGCCTGCTTTATTTAGGGCGAGTCTGATTGGCATCCGGCATTTATCTATTTAATATAGCCACCAATGTGGCTACATAATGAGGCGGTTGCCGTGGCGGAAATGAGAGAGTCAACGATTCGAGAGGCCAAGAATACCCTCACGGCCCTGATTCACGAGGCCGAGTCGGGCAAGCCTGTACGGCTGACTCGGCGGGGCAAGCCCGTCGCTGTTCTTGTTTCCGATGTCGCATACCGGCGCTTGCAAGATGAGCCTGAGCGCCGCCGTAGTTTTTCGAGTTGGCTTGCTGAATGGCGTGCAGGACTGCCGTCGGGCGCGGAAGAAATCAGCGACAAGGAGGTTGATACTTGGCGTGACCGCAGTCTAAGCGGCGGGCGGCGGGATTTCTCATGGGGCGACTGATCTACTTGCTCGATACCAATATCGTTTCCGAGCTTTCAAAGCGTAATGTTTCAATGGCGGTTGCCAAACGATTCCAGCTTCAAGAGCTTCGTTGTGCTCTATGTGCAACAGTCGTGCAGGAACTCAGTTATGGGCTGCAGCGTTTGCCCAAGGGTCAGAGGCGAACAGTGCTGCAAGATTTTTTCGATGCCCTGCTTCAAACTGGCCCCGAAGTGCTTCCCTACGACAAGGGAGCCGCCCTATGGCATGCCGCCGAGCGTGCACGCTTGGAAGCACGCGGCCGGCCAGCGCCCTATCGCGATGGCGAGATTGCCGCGATTGCTGCCGTGAATAAGCTGATACTTGTCACCAGGAATACTGCGGATTTCAAGCTTTTTAGCGGACTCAGAGTTGAGAATTGGTTCAAGGCCTGAATCCGACTTGGACCCAGGTTTCATTCCTTCAGCCTTGAGCCAATGAGGAGCTTGCTTAATCCATGAATCCGCTAAGCTCCCGCACACAGGTGACGATGGCCTTGTCCATCGTCTACCTCGTCTGGGGATCGACCTATCTGGGCATCCGCGTGGCGGTGCAGGGGATACCGCCGGCGCTGTGTGCGGGCTTGCGCTTCGACGTGGCGGGCGTGCTGATGCTGGCCTATGCCTTGTGGCGCGGGCATCGTTTGCCGGTGGCCGCGCGCGACTGGCGCAATGTCACGCTGACCGGAATTCTGCTGCTGGTTGGCGGCAATGGTCTCGTCACCTGGAGCGAGCAGTGGGTGCAGTCGAATCTTGCCGCGCTGATCGTGGCGACGGCGGCGCTGTGGATCGCATGGCTGGGCACCTTCGGGCCGCGTGGCGAGAAGCTGAACGCGCTGACCATCACGGGCCTGCTGCTGGGCTTTGCGGGCGTCGCGGCGCTGGTCGGCGGCAGCATCCGCCAGCATTACGGGCCACCGCTGGCCTACGCCGCCCTGGTGCTGGCGCCGGTCTGCTGGGCGCTGGGCTCGGTGTATTCCAAGCGCAATCCGGTGGCCTGCAATTATCTGGTGACGGCTGCGCTGCAGATGCTGATTGCCGGCGTGATCATGACCGTCGCCGGTGTGGCCAGCGGCGAGCTGCCGCGGCTGCACTGGCAAACGGAGGCTTTCGCCGCGCTGGCCTATCTGGTCGTGTTCGGTTCCTGCATCGCCTACGCCGCGTATTTCTGGCTGGTGCACCAGGTGACGCCGGCGCTGCTCGGCACCTACGCTTATGTGAACCCGGCGGTGGCGGTGCTGCTCGGCTGGTGGCTGCTGGGCGAGCGCCTGACGCCGGTGCAGCTGCTGGGTACGGCGGTGATACTCGCCGGTGTCGTCACGGTGACGCTGGCGTCGGCGCGCAAGCCGAAGCTGTCCGCGTGAAAAGTCCCTCGTGTTTTGTGCCACCCGCTCTTGCGGTTTGAGCGGAAAGAAAGTTATTAAATATTGATTAAATATAAAATTATTCAATATATAATCAATAATTCTTGAGATAACCCCACAGAGCGGGTGACAGCCATTGCTGGATATTGTTAATGTATCCGTTAAATAAATGCTCGATGTCGCTGGAGTAATCGCATGTCCATTTCGTCTGAAGATCTGGTTCCGCTCAATAAGGTGCGGGCCTCGTTCACGTCACTGGCTGAGGATGTCCGGGCAGGGCAGGAGAAACTGATTACCAAAAACGGCGAATCTTATGTCGCCTTGATAGATGCCCGCCGGCTGGATCACTACCACCGGCTGGAGCGTGAGCACATCCATCTCAACCTGCTGGAGGAAGCGGTTCGGGGACTGGAGGACGTAGCCGCGGGTCGCGTGACGAGTGTTGGCAGCTTGAAACGAAAGTACCGCCGCAAGCCGGAATAAGCGCCGTGCCGCGCGCGCGGGTTCATGTCACCGCGAACTTCGAACGGAATCTGGAAGACATCCGGATGTTTCTTGAAGCCGGCGAGATGCCGCAGGCTTTTGTGCAGCTACTGGACGATCTGTTTGAGCGCGTGATCCCCAACCTGGAACAGCACCCCGCACTGGGCCGGAATTTTCTGGCGAAGCTGCCTCAATCCGAAGAATCCGGCATCCTGCACGATCGTGTGCAAGGCCTGCTGGGAGAGCGCGGAGAATTGAGGGAGTACATCAGGGCCGATTACCTCGTTCTCTACGGAGTGCATGGAAAAGACATTCATCTATTGTCGATCCGGCATCATCGACAACTCTCTTTCGACTTTCGGAAATTCTGGCTTTGACGGCGGCCGTTGATGATCGGCAGACACTACTGATGATGCGCACACTCTTGATCGCGTTCCTGTTGCTAGGCAGCGCCGGTGCCGTGCAGGCGCAGGCCCTGGCGCGCGTTCAGGTGCTGCACAAGGGCAACGGCCCGGAACCGGAGACGCTGGATCCTGGCAAGGCCGACGGCGTGCAGACTTCCAATGTTCTGCGCGATCTGTATCAGGGTCTGACCGACGAGGCGCCCAACGGCGACATCATTCCCGGCGTGGCGCAGAGCTGGGATATCAGCGAGGACAAGAAAACCTATACCTTCCACCTGCGCGATAACGCGCGCTGGTCCAACGGCGACGCGGTGACGGCACAGGATTTCGTTGCGTCACTGCGGCGCAGCGCGGACCCGGCGACCGGCTCGGATTATTCGCAGATCCTCCAGCCGATCGAAAACGCGGAGGCGGTCACCGCGGGCAAGCTGCCGCCGTCCAGCCTCGGCGTGGAGGCGCTGGACGAGCACACGCTGCGCATCCGCCTCAAGGGCCCGACGCCGTACCTGCTCGGCCTGCTCACGCATGCGACCTGCTATCCGATTTACCAGCCTGGGCTGAAGCAGTGGGGCGACCGCGCGTTCCGGCCGGAGCACCTGGTCGGCAACGGTGCCTACAAGGTCGTGAAGTGGGTGCCGCAGTCCTATGTGCTGCTCACGCGCAACCATATGTATTGGGACGATTCACATACCACCATCGAGCAGGTCTACTACGAGAACACCGAAGATCTCCTGTCGGAGTTTGACCGCTATCGCGCCGGCCAGCTCGACTGGACCGACGATATCCCGGTGACGCAGGCGAAGTGGATCGCGAAAAACATTCCGGAGCAGTGGCGCAAGACATCGTATCTGGGCAGCTATTTCTACGGCTTCAACGTGACCCGCCCACCGTTCAAGGGCAAGCCGAAGCTACGCCGGGCGCTGGCGATGGCGATAGACCGCGAGGTCATCGTCAAGAAGGTGCTGGGCACCGGCGAGCAGCCCGCCTACGGCTGGGTGCCGCCGGTGGTGCATTACCGGCCGCAGAAGCCGGACTGGGCCGGTTGGCCGCGCGAAAAGCGTCTGGCCGAAGCGCGCCGCCTCTACGCCGGAGCGGGCTATTCCGCTCAGCATCCGCTGCAAGTGGAAATCCTCTACAACACCAGCGAGGATCACAAGAAAGTTGCGACCGTCATCGCTGCCATGTGGAAGCAGTCCCTGGGCGTGCAGGCGACGCTGCGCAACGAGGAGTTCAAAGTGTTCCTGCAGACACGCAACCGCAAACTGGAGACACAGGTATTTCGCTCCTCGTGGATCGGCGATTACGATGACGCCTATTCCTTCGCCGGCCTGCTCGATTCGCACAACGGCAACAACGACATGGGTTACAACAATCCGCGCTACGACGCGCTGCTGGAGCAGTCCTCGCTGGAACCCGACGAAGACAAGCGCGCGCAAATCCTGGAAGCGGCCGAGCGCCTGGTGCTGGAAGACCAGCCGATCATCCCGCTGTATTTCTACGAGACCAAGCGGCTGGTGAAACCCTGGGTTGTGGGCTGGCAGAACAACATCATGGATCATCACGCCACCAAGGACATGCGGATACTCGCGCACTGATGCTGGCCTATTCCCTCAAGCGTCTGCTGGGCGCGATTCCGACACTGCTGGTGTTGGTGACGCTGACCTTCTTCATGATGCGCGTCGCGCCGGGCGGACCTTTCGACCGCGGGCGCAGCGTGGAGCCCGCAGTACGCGCGCATCTGCTGCACGCCTATCATCTCGACGAGCCGGTCTGGCGGCAGTATGTCCGTTACCTCGGCCAGCTAGCGCACGGCGATCTGGGGCCGTCCTTCAAATATCCGGATCACAGCGTCAACGAGCTGATAGCGCAGGGCTTCCCGGTGTCCATGCAGATTGGCGGGCTGGCCATGCTGCTGGCGGTGCTGCTGGGCTGCGGCATCGGCATTCTCGCGGCGATGCGGCAGAACGGCGTGAGCGACTACGCCGCGATGACGCTGGCCATGACCGGCATCTCGATTCCGAACTATGTGATCGCGCCGCTGCTGATCCTGCTGTTCGCGGTCACGCTGCACTGGCTGCCGGCGGGCGGCTGGGATGGCGGCCTGCGCCACATGCTGCTGCCGGTGCTGGCGCTGGCGGCTCCGCAGATCGCCTATATCGCGCGCCTGATGCGCGGCAGCATGATCGAAGTGCTGCACGCCAACTACATCCGCACCGCCCGCGCCAAGGGCCTGCCGGAACGTGTGGTGATCCTGCGCCATGCACTGCGGCCGGCGCTGATGCCGGTGCTGTCCTACCTCGGCCCCGCCGCCGCCGGCATCATCACCGGCTCGGTGGTGATCGAACAGATTTTCGCCATTCCCGGCATCGGCCGTTACTTCGTGCAGGCGGCGCTCAACCGCGACTACACGCTCGTGATGGGTGTGACGATCTTCTACGCGGCGCTGATCATCTCGCTCAATCTCGTCGCCGATCTGCTCTACGGCGTGCTCGATCCGCGCGTGAGGTACGACTGATGGTGCGCGCCTCCGCCACTCATCCGACGGCGCAGCTGATGGAGCGCGCGCTTTCCGTGAAGGGCCGCAGTCTGCTGGGCGATGCACGGCGCCGGTTGTTCCGCAACAAGGCGGCAGTGGCCAGCATGGTACTTCTGGCGCTGATCGCGCTGCTCGCCGTGTTCGCGCCGTTCATGTCGCCCTACGCC